>CAINLH010000245.1 GCA_903850275.1 uncultured Acidimicrobium sp. | reverse complement strand
GCATTATCCACGCGTACTGATTTGCCGCCCCTTGTCGTTGCCGGTGCCGCTGGTTGGGGAGAGGTCGACGTTCCGCTATCTCATGATGTGCAGTTTGTTGGGCATGTCGAGGAAAGGTTTTTGCCAGCGCTGTATGCGGGTGCAAGTGCGTTGTGTTATCCGTCGGTGTGGGAGGGCTTTGGGCTGCCAATTTTGGAAGCCATGGCGCAGGGTGTGCCGGTTGTGACAAGTAAAGGAACATCAACAGAGGAAGTTGCTGGTGGTGCCGCGCAACTAGTTGATCCCCTTGACATCGAAAGTATTGCCAATGGTGTGGTCATGGCTTTGGCCAACCGGGAAGAGCTTGCGGACTTAGGGCGCAATCGCGCCAAGGCAATGTCGTGGGAAGCCACAGCGCTTGCAACAGCGCAGGTGTACGACGAGGTGATTGCACACACATGAGTAAGCCATCTGTTGCTATCAACATGCTGTGGTGCGTTCCTGGCCAGGTTGGCGGAAGTGAAGAGTATTTCGTTCGCCAGCTATTAGGGCTGCATGAAATCAATGCACCGTTCGATGTAACGGTGTTCGCGCCGCGCGGTTTTTCGGTTGCCCATCCCGACGTTGCGAAGTCGGTGCAAATTGTGGAAGTTGGAAATAGCTGCACCAATCGAGAGTTGCGCGTTTCGCTTGAAAACACATGGCTTGCAAGCAAGACTCGCAAATTTGACCTCGTGCACCATGGCGGCGGCACGCTTCCGAGCAGAGGAAACGCATCAACCCTGCTCACCATTCACGATGTGCAGTACCTCAGCTATCCGCAATATTTCAATGCAATGAAATTGCGCTACCTTCGCAATCGCGTTCCTTCCTCGGTGCGTCGTGCAACATGCGTCGCTACACCAACCAATTATGTTCGCCAGTCACTAGATGCCGCGTTCGGCAATGTGCAGACACGTTCATTTGTGGTGCGGCACGGCATGGAGCCAAACATTGGCGTGAGCGCAACCGATGAAGCTGAGCTTCGCTCTCGTTTTCATTTGGGTGATGCACGCGTACTGATGTTTCCTGCCATGACACACCCACACAAGAATCACGAGTTCGTGTTGCGCTTGCTTGCCGGCCCGTGGCGTGATGACAACTTGAAGTTAGTGATGGCAGGCGGCCACGGTCTGGCTGATACTCATGTCAATCAAATGATTATCGAATTGGGTCTGGAGAATCGTGCAATACGAATTGGTCGGGTTGACGCAAACGACCGTGACGGTTTGATTCGGTTGGCGGAGGCCTTGGTATTTCCGAGTATGTACGAAGGTTTCGGCGCTCCAGTTGTTGAAGCGATGGCGCTTGGCACGCCAGTGATCGCCAGCGACTGCGCATCGCTGCCGGAAGTAGTTGGCGACGCAGGTCTTGTGTTGCCGTTGGAGGAATCCGCGTGGGCCGATGCACTGAACGAAGTTGGTAGGCGAAGGGCCGAGTTGATTTCACGAGGCCAAATGCGCAGTGCGCAATTCACCAGCGCAAAGAGCGCCGAAGATTTGTGTGTTGCTTACGATGCAGCATTGACATTGTCGCGGGCTGGTCGCTAGTGAAGCCGCTCCGTCTTGTGGTTCTCTGCCCGCATTTCGAGCCGGACATGGCTCCAACCGGTGTGGTGATGACCAGAATCGTGCACGAACTCGCCGCGCGCGGACATCAATTGCATGTTGTTACTTCGTTGCCTTGGTACCGCGAGCATGCAATTGATGCTGGTTGGGGCGGCAAGTTGTGGAGAACGCAACAGACAGCGTGGGGTTCAATAACTCGTGTGCATCCTTTTCCGGGGAAGTCAAAGAGCAATCTGCTGCGCCGTGCAGTGGGATTTGTTTTGTTCAGTAAGTTGGTTGGTCTGTGTGGCTTGCGCGCGGGCGGAGCACCGCGGCGCATTGATGGGGTGCTTGCAATGTCTCCGCCGCTCACACTTGGCCTCACTGGCTGGTTCATCAAATTGATTCGTGGCGGTTCGCTTGTTTTCAACATTCAAGATGTCTTTCCAGATGCTGCAATACAAACCGGAGCAATCACAAATAAGCAGATCATTCGCCTGGCGTATTGGTTAGAGCGAGCAAGCTACAAGCGCTCCGATGCTGTGGTCTTGCTCTCGGAGGATTTACGACGCAACATTTCGCAAAAAGTAAATCCTGCTACTCAAGCAATTCTGCATGTGATTCCAAACTTTGTGGATACGGCAGCAATCATTCCCGGTCAGCGAATGACTCCGTATCGTCGTGAATTGGGGATTGACGATCGTTTAGTTGTGATGTACGCAGGCAACGTTGGCTTCTCGCAGTCGCTTGGAATGATGATCGCCGCAGCCCGACAATTGCCCGACATTGCTTTCGTGATTAATGGTGACGGAGCCGCGCGGCAATCGTTGCAGGATCAGGCGAGTGGTATTGCCAACATTCATTTCGCTCCCTATCAACCAATTGAGCGCCTCAGCGAAGTGCTTGCGACAGGAGACATTCACGTCGTTCCATTGCGGGCTGGGCTTGCATCAGTCAGCGTTCCTTCAAAGTCGTATTCCATCCTTGCTGCGTCGCGACCCGTCCTTGCCGCAATTGATGAGGGCTCGGAAATTCCGAGAATCCTTGCCGAAAGTGGCGCTGGTCTTTCGGTGCCGCCCGACAACGAAAATGCATTTATTGAAGCACTGAAAACGCTATTGAACGACCAGAATTCACGCGATCGTATGGGGGTAAACGGGCGAGTGTGGGTGGAGCAGCATGCCTCTCCCGGCGCCGTCGCGGCTGCATACGAGGCGATTTACCTCAACAACCGATAGCCTTTGGTCTTCGTGGCACGATCAACATCAGCGAAGAAAATCGCCCAACTCGCGCAAAAGGGCAAAGGCAAGAAGGTCCGCTTTCAGGGCGGGTCGCTTTTCCCAACCGTCATTTTGGCAGTCGTCATACTTGGAACCATTCTCATTGCCTACGCCCGACAAAGTGGTCAGCCTGTAGACGCATCGGTAACCGCCAACCAGACGTACGCAACTTCGTTTGGCATCTATAAGTGCGACGCATGGGTGGAAGGAATGCCTTCTGGCCCTGAAGATATCGCTGCGGTCAATCCGGAAGATCCAGCATCGATTGTTGCTGATGGTGTCGTTACATGGAAGCCCCAAGTCCTTGCTGGCGAACGCAAGGCAGTGCTTGGCACCATTCTTGATCTGTATGGAATTGCCGTGACCGACGATGAAATCACTTTCCCACCAACCATTAATGGCGGCGAAAAAATCTCTGAGGCTGATACGAAGTGTGGAGACAAGGATGCTTCACTAAGCGTCGTTGTTTGGGACACGGCAGACGCAGCGCAGAAGCTTTCGATTGCAAGTTTCGACGGGGTTCGCCTCACTGGCGATGGAATGGTCATTGTGCTGGCGTTTACTGCCGAAGGAACTGAAATACCTCAGCCAGCCTCGGCTGCAACTCTCGGCACTTACCAACAGCAGGGTTAGAACGCTCGCGATGCACGCGGTGGTGCTCGTAGGCGGATTCGGAACCCGACTTCGTCCGCTCACGTACTCGATCCCGAAACCACTTCTTCCCGTTGCTCATGTCGCAATGGTCGAACGGTTGATGAACTCGCTAGCTCTTGGCGGAGTAACGGACGCAGTGTTGGCGCTTGGTTTCAAACCCGAGCCGTTTTATGCGGCATTTCCAAACGGCATGTGCGGTTCGGTCAAATTGACGTACGCGGTTGAAGACACACCGCTCGACACTGCGGGTGCAATTGGTTTTGCGGCAAGAGTGGCTGGAATAGATGACACATTTGTAGTTGCAAATGGTGATGTACTTACAGATCTTGACGTTGCTTCACTCATTTCATTTCATCGCAATCACGATGGCGAAGGAACTATTTCCCTTACGCCTGTAGACGACCCGTCTCAGTTCGGAATTGTAGAAACCGACGACAGCGGCAAAGTTTTGCGGTTTGTTGAGAAACCACAACCCGGTGAAACAACTAGCCGCTATGCCAGCGCAGGCACCTATGTGTTTGAGCCGTCGGTGCTGAAGCGAATGCCGGGTGATGCAAAGCTCTCGATTGAGCGTGTGGTCTTCCCGTCGATGGTGGAAGAGAGCCAGTTGTATGCGATGGCAACCGACGACTATTGGATAGATGCCGGAAGGCCAGACACTTATATTGCGGCCAACATTCATGTTGCACAGTTGCACGACTCGGCAGTGCACGAATCTGCTGTGATCGCAAATGACGTGCAGATTGTTGACAGCGTCATCGGCGCAGATGTGCGGATCGCCTCTGGTGCGATAATTCAAGACAGCGTGCTATTGCCCGGGGCGGTCGTCCTGTCTGGCGCTCGTGTGGAAGGCTCGTTAGTCATGGGCACGATAGGCAGCGGCGCATCCATCAGGCAATGCATTGTCGGGGCTGATGGCTCTGTGCCGTCAAATCTTTCCGCAACAGGCATGAAATTTCCATCAGAGGACAAAACCACAGCGTGACGAAGGTATTGGTTTGCGGTGGGGCCGGGTTTGTTGGTTCTCATCTCGTCGAGCGACTGCTGGCCGACGAGCACGCCGTAGATGTGATTGACGACTTATCTACGGGTTCACTTGCGAATCTTTCCGATTCCAGAAACCTTGGTGGTGCTTTGAAGTTCCATCATCTGGATGTATCGGCCATCGAGTTCGGTGAACTAGTTGGGCTTCGCCAGCCCGAAGTGATTTTTCACTTGGCACTCTTGCCGCCGCAATCTTCGGATACTCAAGATGTGCTTCGCTCGGTGCCAATGCTGCTTTCGGTATTAGAGGCAGCGCGTATGCATGGAGTAGGGAAAGTAGTGGTGTGTATTCCGGCAGGTTTGTTATACGGCGAAGTCGCTGCACGATATCTTCCAGTAAAAGAAGGGCGTAAGGCGGATGCCATTGGAGTTCCACATGTGATGGCGCAAACGTTGGTCGATCTACTTGGCGTATATCGGGAGACTCACGGCATCGAGTTCACGGTGTTGGCGACAACAAATATTTATGGTTTGCGGCAACGCGGACAAGACGGTGTTGTGGCTGCGTTTGCATCGGCGATTATCCGCAACGAAGACCCAGAGATTTACGGAAACGGTAAGGAGACACGGGATTTCGTGTACATCGACGACGCCGTGGATGCTCTTGTACGTTCCATCAATAAGGGTGGTGGGCTCGTCATCAACATAGGGACGGGAATCCAAACAACGATTGAAGAGTTGTGGAAACAAATTGGTGCGGGGACCACGCTTAAAGCAAAAAAGGTGTCGCGCAGGCCACACGATATTTCACGAATAGCGGTATCGCCTACGCGCGCAAAGATTCAACTTGGGTGGTCGCACTGGACATCGCTGACTGATGGGCTCGCGGTGTATAAAGAGATTTTTGCGAGGAAGAAAAACTCTTAGCGGAACAAGTCTTCTTGGGCGGGGCGAACTATTTCTCGCATTGAAGAATCGCGAAACCAACTGGGGTCAACTCCGCGAATTACCGCGACGGGAATTCCGTTGGATTTACCCATCACGAGTTCGGCAGTGCTGGCAAGTTCGTCGGCAATTGCCACCTCAGTTACCTGCATCACGCGGCCCAATGCATCTGGGGTGCCGCGCAGATCAAGCACTCCCGCAATTCCGGCTACACCAATGGCTACGTCGGTGAGTCCGTTTCGCCATGGCCTTCCGAATGTGTCGCTAACGATGACGCCAACATCAATACCAAGACGCGCCTTTACGATGTCGCGAACTCGGCGCGCCGAGCGGTCGCTATCAATCGGTAGTAGTGCGGCGTAGCCACGTTCTACGTTAGAGAGATCGATGCCGCTGTTGGCGCAAACAAAGCCGTGTTTTGTTTCGGTAATGATGAGGTCTCCGCGACGCCGCACAATGCGTACCGCTTCGTCCTCGACTAGTTGTTTGTGGCTGACGGGGTCGTCGGGATCTATTGCAACAAGTCGGCCTTCGGCCTTCGAAACAATCTTCTGAGTAACAACGATCACGTCGAAGTTTTGCAATGGGCCATTCGGCTCACCGCTGCAAGCATCAACGACAATGTCGCCCACTTGGTCGCCCGGAACAACTTCGCCGATTCCCTCGATACCCCAAGCAGTCAATTTGTTCATGACGCACACTCCAATGCTGTTTTTGCAAGCTGTTCCGAAATTTCGGGTGTGCTCATAATCGTATTCGTGACAACACAACGCATCCCTTCTGCCTCAACTGCTGACGCAAGATGCTCGTCGGCTGCGTCGATGATCAGGGTGGAACAGATTGGTGAATACAGCCGGGCAACACCAACCACGCTGGCATCATGACCGAGTTCGGTCATCAATCGGTCGGCCGGGCCTTTCAGCGCTGCGCCAGCGACAATCGGCGAAATTGCCACCACCGAATTGCGGCGCTTGATAAGTGCCTCATCAACACCAGCCATTGCGCGTAACGGCGCAATGGAGACAAGGGGGTTGGATGGCGCGATGATGATGGCGTCGGCATCCCGCAAAATCTCCAAGCCCAAAGGTCTCGCCGATTCTGCTCCTTCAAATCGAACTTTCGAGATCGAAACCGCATGACGATATTGAACGAAATACTCCTGGAAACTGATTTCGGTTCCTGCGGGGCCTGCCGAACAATCTTGCGCCAGGGTAACAATTGTCCTTACGCGGTCATTCGTCATGGGTACGAGTCGGACACCAATATTCCATGCGGACGCAATTTCGCTCGTGACCTGATCGAGCGTTGCACCTTCGCCTAGTCGTGCAGTGCGATAAAAATGTGTGGCTAAATCTTTGTCGCCAAGATTGAACCAATTTGGTGCAGCACCAGAAAGTGGAGGCCTGACAGCAACGTAACGTCCGAGAGCCTCCATTGCCGTCCACGTCTCGTTTTCAAGCCCCCATCCGCGCACGGGGTCAATCGCGTTTGCAAGTGTGTAGGTGACGGTGTCAATGTCGGGTGAAATGTTTAGGCCGTGCAAAACGGTGTCATCTGCAGTATTGACAATCGCGGTGATCTCGCTGGCCTGTGTTGATCGCACCAAACCGCGCAAGAAGCGAGCCGCTCCAACGCCTCCAGCAAGTACAGCAATCACGAGTGCCAAGCGTAACGATCTAGAACCATGTGCACCCAGTGCTAGATTTGACGCTCATGCGCAAAGCTTTCATCACCGGAATTACCGGCCAAGACGGACGTCATCTCGCCGAGTTCCTCCATGGCAAGGGATACAAGGTCTTTGGCATGATGAAAGGGCAGCACAATCCGCGCGCCGAGTTGCTGCGCGACGAGTTCCCTTACGTCGAAATCATCCCTGGCGACCTTACGGACCTCACCAGCCTCGTAACGGCCTTAGAACAAGTACAGCCCGATGAGTTTTACAACTTGGGTGCTATCTCCTTTGTTGCAATGTCGTTCAACCAGGCCGAACTGACTGCCAACGTGACCGGACTCGGCGTGCTTCGAGCACTTGAAGCCATTCGCATGGTTGGTGGCGCACAAAACAATCCAATTCGTTTTTATCAGGCTTCATCGTCCGAAATGTTTGGCAAGGTACGCGAAGTGCCCCAAACCGAACTCACTCCGTTCCATCCTCGTTCGCCTTACGGCGTTGCGAAGGTATTTGGTCACCACATCACCATGAACTATCGCGAGAGTTATGGCCTCCATGCTTCGTCCGGAATTCTGTTTAATCACGAAGGTCCGCGTCGCGGACTCGAGTTTGTTACCCGCAAAATCACCAACACTGCGGCACGCATCAAGTTGGGCATCGAAAAAGAACTTGTGCTCGGCAATACAGACGCAAAGCGCGACTGGGGCTATGCCGGCGACTACGTGAAAGCAATGTGGATGATGTTGCAGCAAGACGAGCCAGACGATTACGTAATTGCCACTGGAGAGACGCACTCTGTCGAAGAGTTTCTTACGCTTACCTTCGAAAAAGTCGGCCTAGGCGATTGGAAAAACTATGTTCGCCACGACCCCAAGTTCCTGCGCCCTGCAGAAGTCGACTTATTGATAGGCGACCCATCGAAAGCAAAAACCAAGTTGGGTTGGCAGCCAGAAGTTGGTTTCGACAAGCTTGTCGAAATGATGGTTGAACACGACATTGCGTACGAAACGCGTCGGTTAAAAAAATAAGGTTTTCAGTCGAGCGGGCGCTCGGCAAACGCATCCAGAATTGACTCTGGGTCAAAAATCGCGTCACTCGCCATCAGTTTTCTTAATGCTGCACCAAATATCACGATCGCAATCAACGAGCTTCCGACGAGGGCCATTTCCACTCGAAGGTAGAGGTCGTTACTTGAGAGCCAAGCGATCAGCACGAAACCACTAAACGAAGCGAACCATCCCAGCGCAACGATTGCGTGGCCCCGCAGTGCAATCACGGCCTGCGCAGTTGCGAGACCGACCATATACATGGCACTCGCAAGTGCCAGCAGCGTCATGGTGCGGCGGTCGATTCCGCCCTGGTAAACCAAATCGAGCACTTGTGGACCAACAAGAAATGCGCCAATTGTTCCAACAACACCGACGCCACAAACCAGAATCATCAGTTGGCGGAAACCGCGTGAAAATTCAGACAGGTTGCGTTGTGCGGCAAGTTTTGCAAGGCGAGGGAGTAGTGCGGCCTGAACTGCTTGAAACAGGAACAACGGGATACGTGCAAAAATCACAGCGTTGCCAAATCGTGTGACTACTTCGGCGGGCTCGGAGCTGCCCAAGATATCTACTGTGATCGGCCCTGCGTTAACGAGTGCTGCAGCGAATAGCGATCCCATCAGTAGCCAGCCCAAGTTGGGGGTTACTTCCGACCACGTCGCCTCTGGCCCGTCATCGACACGAAGTTTCCCTGCCAAACCAACTGCGACAACACCAACTATTGGAGAGAAACCGATCATGAATGCGTACGGCCCTACATGTGTTACTCCTGCAAGCCAAAGCACAGCGCAGCCGATCACGCGCACAGCACCGTCGGCACCGATGATTATCCCGTACGCCCCAAATCTTCCTGTGCCAGAACAGATGCCGCGCGCGAGGTGCATTGGCGCATAGGAGACCAGTGTCAGTACAAGGCAGAAGGTGACAATTCCGTAACCCTCAAACATGTTCGTGCTGATGCTTGAAGAAAAGATCGCTATGACCACTACAAGGATGAGCAAAATGATTACTGCAAGCGGCGCAATCCGTTTGATAACTGGGAGGCCGCCTTGGCCGAGCGCTCGACGATGCGCAATTGCCCTGCTGACTTCCTGCTCGATAGGCAGGAAAAATCCTGGGGCTAGTGCAAACGCAATAAACCACATCGCGACGATTGGTTTGAAGCCATCTTGTCCAAGAGCCTGCTGCCCAATCTTGAAAAAGATGTAGGCAGAGATACCGGCAATAAACAAGCCGATGCCAACTGTGATGGTGCCTTCAGGCAACGCAATTTTTGACGCCTGCGGCGTCGGATTGTCAGAAATAGGTGCAGTACTCAAGCAACCGAAGGTTACTTGGTGCTGGAAGTGTCCTTTGCTTCTGAAGGCATAGTTGCCTTAGTGCGACGAGCATTGACAAGGGTCATTACTTGGGAAACTGCAGATTCTGCTTGTGCGATGGCTTGCTCGGTGACGCGAGGAACTTGAGCCTGGATCATGTCGGTAAGTTCGCGCCGGCGAACTTGCGACTTCTGGAAGGCAAGTACACCGAAGCCGATGGTGGTGTAGGCGAAATCTTTTGCTGATTGAACAACTTTGTCGGCTGGGATTTGGGGAAGGGGGAAGCTTGGCAAGTTGACCTGCGGAACCTGAAACTTGGTGAGATCAATTCGGTGGATGGTTGGAAGCTTGATCGATGGCATGAGAAGCTGCTTTCGTCGGTAGTGATGTGGTGCTAGCAAGTGTACCTAGTACTGCTAACTTTAGCAAGCACTTGATAGTTTGGCGGAAAATCGCGGAACTAGCCTGTATCCGTGGCAATCAACCCAACAGTTTCGCGCGGGTCGGCCACGACCCAGATTGCCCCACCCGTGGTGGCGGCAGTGGTGGTGCACGAGCCCGGTGCGTGGTTTGCAGAGACGCTGCAGGCCCTGGCTCAACAGGATTACCCCAACCTGCAGACGCTGTTTTTCGTTACCTCCGGCTCAGAGGTAGCCGCCGAAATTCGCAAGCAGTTGCCCGATGCAATCGTTCGAACGGTGGACGGAAACCCGGGGTATGGGCCGTTGATGAACGAGATTGGTCGTCTTGTGGAGGGCGACGGTGGGTTCTTTTGCTTACTGCACGACGATGT
>CAINLH010000244.1 GCA_903850275.1 uncultured Acidimicrobium sp. | reverse complement strand
TTTTGGTCGTGGGCAGCGGTGCCCGCGAACACGCACTTGCCACCAAAATCAGCGAGTCGCCACGATGCGCAACACTGCACGTCACCCCAGGCAATGCGGGCACACCAGGGACACGACACAATGTTGCAGCAACCGATATCGAAGGCATCGTTTCGCTGTGCCACACCAACCACATTTCATTGGTTGTTGTAGGGCCAGAAGCACCGCTCGCGGCAGGGCTTGTTGATGCGTTGCTCGCATCCGGGATCGCAGCGTTTGGCCCCTCTCAAGCACTGGCCCGCCTTGAATCCGACAAGTCGTACGCGCGAGCCATTGCTCACACGTTGAACCTGCCTGGCCCTAGGTACGCAACATTTGCACAGGGTGAAACAAGTTCGGCCTTGGAGTGGTGGAAGAACTTTGGCGCAAACATCGTGGTGAAACAAACAGGGCTTGCAGGAGGAAAAGGTGTAGTCGTTCCCAACTCGGCGCAAGAAACTACCGAGGCAATTCGCGAGGCGATCACTGTTGGCGACGTGGTTTTGGAAGAGCGACTCGTTGGCACCGAATGTTCATTGATTGCGATGAGCGATGGCAAGACGAGCGTTGCGTTTCCTCTGGCCCAAGATCACAAACGAATCGGCGAAGGCGATACCGGGCTCAACACTGGCGGTATGGGCGCATACGCACCAGCGCCGGTGCAGTTCTCGGCTGAAGAACTACACAACATGTTCATCACTCCTGTCATCGATCATTTCGCCGCCGCAGGTACTCCATTCATTGGGGTGCTTTTTGCCGGGATCATGCTCACTGCCGATGGACCCCGATTGCTTGAGTACAACTGCCGTTTCGGCGACCCCGAGGCCCAAGTGCTGCTCTCACTGCTCGACTCAGACTTGGTTGAATTATTGCTCGCGTGTGTCAACACGGCGCTCACACCAGGCCACCTCAACATTCGGGCAGGAAGCGCGCTTGGCGTGGTACTCGCATCGCACAACTATCCGCATTCGCCGCGCACCGGCGACATCATTTCTTCGCTGCCAAGCACCAACCCAATGTGCGCTGTCTTCCACGGTGGAACCGAACTGCAAAATGGAAATTTAGTTACAGCTGGCGGACGCGTACTCACCTGTGTCGGCGTCGGCGCAACGCTTGAGGAAGCCCGAACCCATGCGTACTCCACTGCCATGCGTATTTCATTCGATGGCATGCAACTACGCAGAGACATTGCGTGGCGTGCCCCCGGAGCAACCATTAAGTCATATGCATCCACAGGTGTAAACATCGACGAGGGAACTCGTGCAGTAGACCTCATTAAGACGAGCGTCGCTAAAACTTCAACTGCGCAAGTTCTGCGAGGCGTTGGCGCATTTGGTGGAGCACTTGACGTGTCGTTTCTCAAAGAGTTTGATCATCCCGTGCTTGTTGGTTCAACTGACGGCGTTGGCACAAAAGTTGAACTTGCTGCGCGAACCGGTCGAATTCGCGGCACCGGCCACGACATCGTCAACCACTGCATCAATGACGTGCTGGTGCAACGCGCATATCCCCTCTTTTTCCTCGACTACCTCGCATCATCAAAAATTGACGCCGAAATGGTTGCCGAAGTAGTTGGCGGTATGGCGGATGCATGTGCTGCAGCCGACTGCGTGCTACTTGGTGGCGAAACAGCCGAGATGCCCGGTGTCTATGCCCCTGGCGCATTCGATATCGCCGGCACGCTCGTTGG
>CAINLH010000243.1 GCA_903850275.1 uncultured Acidimicrobium sp. | reverse complement strand
TGCTTGGCGCATGTTGATCTCTGGCATGCGTCGATTGCGAGACGCAAACATTTCCGAAATGGCCATGCCAACTTCGTCGTTAAATTCCAACTCCACGCCCATAATTTCGGCGATTGCCTCGCGCGTGATGTCGTCGTGCGTTGGCCCAAGCCCGCCGCAGATGATTACTGCATCGGCATCTTCGAGTGTTTGGCGAATGGCTTTGACCATTCGATTGAGGTTGTCTCCAACTTTTACCTGCAAGCACGAATCGATGCCCGCTGCGGAAAGCTGCTCGCCCAACCAAGACGAATTGGTATCAACTATCTGACCAAGTAATAGCTCGGTGCCGATAGCAACGACGTCGCAACGCATTGCTTATCGAGCCCGCCGTGCGCGAATGGCAACAAGCCAATACTGTGCACCGCTGTACACGGTGAGCACTACAGCAATAACGAGCGAGCCCTTGGCGGCAATCGTGTAGTTGGCGGCTGTCCATGGAAGCACCGCAAACCCAACTGCCGACTGCTGAGCAAATGTCTTCCACTTCGCGGCCCTGCTTGCGGGAACACTGACGCCTTTTGCACCAGCAAACACGCGATACAAACTGATTGAGATTTCGCGTGCCGCAATGATGCCAACCAGCCACGCACTGAAGTATCCGCGGTTGACCAAAACAAACATTGCGCCAAGCACACACACTTTGTCGGCCAGTGGGTCGAGAAACGCACCGCTGCGGGTAGTCCCCTCTTTGCGGGCAAGGTAGCCATCCACCAAGTCGCTCATGCTGAGCACGAACCAGAGCCCTGTTGCAGCCCACGAGCCAACATTGTCGTCGGGGATAATTGCAAACATCAGAGGCGAGACAAGCAGCCGACTTACAGTGATGGCGTTAGCCCATGTTCGGATTGCGCTCGGGTCGGTTGGCATTTCTCTATTCTTCCTCGTCGAATTGGCTCGTGTCGGCTCCGACGGCGATTAAGTCGGGGCCTAATGCGTCGGCAATCTCGACATCGGCAAACTGGCCAACCACAAGTGTGTTGCTGACATGCACGACACCGTCGATAGATGGGGCTTCCCTGTGTGTGCGGCCAATGCCCACTTCGTCCACCAATACCTGCACAGTTTGACCAATGAGGTCGTCGCGGCGCGATGCAGTGATGTCGTCTTGCATGCCACGCAATTCGGAAATGCGCTCGTTCATCAACGCTGGATCAACATGATCTGGCAGCGTCATTGCATGCGTGCCCTCTTCAGGGCTGAAGGTAAAGAAACCGCACCAATCCAATTGTGCCTCTTCAACGAAGCGCAGCAATTGGTCGTGGTCTTCCTCGGTCTCACCCGGGTAGCCAACAATGAAGTTGCTTCGGAACGCGGCGTCTGGGCTGAGAGCGCGGATGTCGGCAATGCGTTGCAGGAACCGGTCGCCATCGCCCCAGCGACGCATACGGCGAAGGTGCGGCTTGCTGACATGTTGCAGCGAGAGGTCGAAATAGGGTACGCCTGTTTCGAGCATGGCCTCGATGAGTTCGTCTGTGAGATCGCTTGGATACAAGTACAACAGTCGTGTGCGCTCTACAGCAGCGCTTACTGCGCGAACTAGCGGAACGATTGAGCCGGCACCCAGTTCGGATGGGCGGTCCTTGCCGTAACTTGCCAAGTCTTGTGCAACAAGCACAATCTCTTTTGCCTGCAGTTCGTCGACTTCACGCAAAATGGATTCGATGTCGCGGCTGCGTTGCGGCCCGCGGAACGAAGGAATTGCGCAGAAACCACAATTGCGATCGCAGCCCTCTGCAATTTTTACGTAGGCCCACGGCGACGAAGACTTGGGGCGTGGCAAGTTGAGCAAGTCGAACGACGGAATTGGTGCCGACGACACCGCTAGAGGCTTGCGCCCAAACTGCACGGGAACACCAAAACCCGCAACCTGATCGGCTTCTGGCAGCGCCTCGGCCAATTCGGCGCCGTAGCGCTCGGCCATGCAGCCCGTAACAACTAGGCGCGCGCCATCTTTACGCTGTGCGCCAAGCGCCAACACCGTGTCGATGCTCTCTCGCCTGGCCTCTTCGATAAATGCGCAGGTATTGACAACAACTACGTCGGCAAGCGATGGGTCGTCGGTTGCGGCTAGGCCATCGGCCAGCAAGGTGCCAACAATTTTGTCGGAGTCGACATCATTCTTGGGGCAGCCCAGCGTCTCTATGTAAAAACGTTGCTGCACAGGCATTGAGCCTACCTGTGGTGCGTTTAGTAATTGAGCTTGAGACCCTTGTATGGCCAAGGCATCGACACCAAACGACCCGTTCCAGACAGCGTGAGATACGCCGTCTTAAAGTCGGGCCCACCGAAGCAGATATTGGTGGTGAGTGGGTCGCCCGTGAGGATTTGCTCGAGCACTTCGCCTGTAGGCGAAACCACCGTGACACCAGCGGTTTGCAGCCCAAGTGTTGCGACACACACGTTGCCGTCGCCATCCACTGCCAACGAATCGAACCATTGCAAACCTGGCAAACCACACAACACGTTGGATGGGTCGAGCGTTGAAAATTGCGCGGTCTCGCCTGGCGCAGTGATTGCCAGCTTGAACACACGGCCCGTAAAAGTTTCTGC
>CAINLH010000242.1 GCA_903850275.1 uncultured Acidimicrobium sp. | reverse complement strand
CAGTTGCAGCCGCACAAGCGCGCATCGCTGCAAAAAATGCACGCAACGCAGTGCGCCGCAAGACTGCACTCGCGGGCGCGGGTATGCCCGACAAGTTGAAAGACTGCACCAGCACCGACGCCAGCGAAACCGAATTGTTCATCGTTGAAGGCGACTCGGCCGGCGGCACAGCAGTCGACGCACGCGAACCACGAACGCAAGCGATCTTGCCTATTCGCGGAAAGATTCTCAACGTCGAGCGCGCACGCCTCGACAAAATGTTGAAGAACACCGAAATTCAAACATTGATCACCGCCATCGGTGGTGGCATCGGCAACGACGAGTTTGATGTGAGCAAAGCCCGCTATCACAAAGTGGTTATTTTGGCCGACGCCGACGTAGACGGCAGCCACATCCGCACTTTGTTGCTCACGTTCTTCTATCGCCAAATGCGCCCCATGGTCGAGGCCGGATACATCTATATTGCGCAACCTCCTCTGTTTTCCACCGAGGTTGGCAAAGAAAAGATTTATCTCAAAGACGATTCAGCAAAAGAAAAATTCCTTGCCGAACACCCGAACCACAAAAAAGAGTTTCAGCGCTTGAAGGGTCTTGGCGAAATGGACTGGCAAGAGCTTCGCGGCACCACCATGCACGCCGACTCGCGCACCTTGTTGCAAATCACAGTTGACGAGGCAGCACTTGCCGAAGACATCATGAGCGTGCTCATGGGCGACGACGTAGAAAGTCGCAAGAAATTCATTCAGACCAATGCGCGCGACGTGCGCAACCTCGACTTCTAGACGCGACCACCAAGGACGATTGAGTTATGGCCAGCAAAAAACCAGCCAAAAAAGTAGCGAAACCGGCAACGAAGTCCGCAGCCAAGGCCGCGGATAAAAAAGAGACGGAACCAGTAGCAGCCGGTGCAACCCCGCCAACAAAACCACCGCGCCCGCAAGAGAACCTGTTTGCAAACCCCGACTCGGTGCAACCAGTGCAGTTGCAAGACGAGATGGAGCGTTCATTCCTCGATTACGCAATGTCGGTCATCATGTCGCGCGCATTACCCGACGTTCGCGACGGCCTCAAGCCGGTTCACCGCCGAATCATTTGGGACATGGACCAACAGGGTTTCCGCCCCGACCGCCCATTCGTAAAGTGTGCCCGCGTCACTGGTGACACCATGGCCCGCTATCACCCGCACGGTGACGGCGCCATTTACGACGCACTCGTGCGCATGGCGCAACCATTTTCTTTGCGCCACCCACTGATCGACTTCCACGGCAACTATGGTTCGCCAGACTTCGGCCCGGCCGCTAGCCGTTACACCGAGTCGCGCTTGCACCCACTTGCCATGCAGTTGTTGGCCGACATCGACGAAGACACGGTCGACCTCATTGCCACTTACGACGGAACAGCCGAAGAACCAATTGTTCTGCCAGCACGCTTTCCTAACTTGCTCGTCAACGGAAGCCAAGGCATTGCCGTGGGCATGGCCACCAGCATCCCGCCGCACAACTTGGGCGAAGTAGTCGACGCTGCTCTGCATCTCATCGAAAACCCCGAAGCAACAACCGCCGACTTGATGAAGTTTGTCAAGGGCCCCGACTTCCCAACGGGTGGAACCATTCTTGGTCGCGACGGTATTCGAGACGCCTACAACACCGGCCGCGGCAGCATCAAGATGCGCGCGAAAGTGAGCATTGAAGAGGGCCGCAAGGGCCAGATGCTGATCATCGTCACCGAACTTCCGTACCAAGCCAGTTGCTCGGCAATCGCCGCACGCATTCAAGAACTGGTCGATGGCGGCGACCTGGATGGCATCGCCGACGTCAACGACAACTCGTCTGGTGGCGAAACCAACCTCATCATCACTCTCAAGCGCGATGCCAACTCCAACGTGGTCATGAACAACTTGTTCAAACTGACGCAACTGCAAACAAGCTTCCCCGTCAACATGGTTGCACTCGTGCACGGTGTGCCCCGCACACTCAATTTGCGCGACGCGCTGGTTGGTTATGTCGATCACCAATTGGAAGTCACCACAAGGCGCTCCAAGTTCCGTCTGCAAAAAGCAAACGACCGTAACCACATTTTAGAAGGTCGACTCAAGGCCCTCAACGTCATCGACGAAATCATCAAGCTCATCCGCAGCAGCGAAGATGCATCGTCGGCCAAAGAAGCGCTTATGGGCAAGAAGTACGGCTTCTCCGAGCGCCAAGCAATCGACATTCTTGATATGCAGTTGCGTCAATTAACTCGCCTTTCGCGCATCGACTTGGAAACCGAACAAAAAGATGTGCTCGCACGCATCAAAGAGTTGGAATCAATTCTTAACTCCGACACCAAACTGCGCGCAGTAATCACCAAGGAACTCAGCGCAGTGCGCGAAGCCTTCGCAACACCGCGCGTTTGTCAGATCACCCACGACGTTGGCGAACTAAGCGTCGAGGATTTGGTCGACAACAAAGAGTT
>CAINLH010000241.1 GCA_903850275.1 uncultured Acidimicrobium sp. | reverse complement strand
GAAGCGCCGATAACGGCTGCGAGCATGCCTTGCAGTTCGTCTGCCGACTCCCCCTTGGCGCGAAGAGCAATGACGAATGCCGCAATCTGTGAGGGTTGTGCTTCCCCACGAAGAATCGCGGTCATTGCTACTTCGGCATCGGCCGATGAAAGATGTTCACCTGCGAGCAGGTTTGCAATGATGCTCGACCAACCGCCGACGAGTTCGATTGAACTCATAGCGCGCGCCTTAGTCGTGAACTGGAACTATGCGCTTTGCCGGCGTTGGCGCAAAATACGACGACGCTCGCGAGCGGTTGCCCCGCCCCAAATGCCCTGGTGCTCGCGATTGTCAAGTGCATAGTTCAAACACGCTATGCGAACCTCGCACTGCTCGCACACTGATAAAGCAAAGTCTGCGTGATCCTCGTTGTCCGGGTAGAACATCTCGGCGTCCAAGCCGTGGCATGCGCCTTTGCTTCTCCACGTCATATCCACAATCGACACAAAGTCCCCCTCAGCACCGCTGAAAAAACTTCCCCGCGGGTGATGGTACGACCAGCACCTATGTCGACGCCAATTGACCCATAACTGTCGTCAAATTGCCCGATTTACGGGCTTTTGGCTTATGCCCGTAGATCGTTGAGCAGTTCGGTAACCGTGCTGGATTGCAAGGAAACCGACTGTTGGTAGGCCGGGTGGTCGCACGCAATCTGAGCGCCGCCAGCGGCAAACTTCTCTACTTGCTCTGGCGTGAACTCGAACCGCACATAGTGCACGGCTGCAGTCACGTAATCGCGAGTGAGTTGCTCGGCGTGAGCCTCTTCAGTAATTGAACGAACCTCGGAGCCGTCACTGAGACGGACGACGATGGACGACTCGATGTTGACAAGCTTTGGAAGCCACTCACGCATTTCATCTTCTGTTACCAGTTCGATGAACAGAGTTGCCGACAACTGGCCTGCCTCTGGGATGAGTGGGTTGTACGCGTGCAACTCTTCCATTACCTGCTCGTCGCGCATTACTTTCTCGGCGCGAATCATCTCGTGAATCTGTGAGCGCATGGTTACGCGATTCTCAAACATCAACGTGACTACTGGGCCAAGGGAAATGCGACGCAGCTTCTTCAGTTCGATAACTTCGGCACGACTCTCGGCGCGCACGCGCTCGTAGGCGCGTAGGTCGAGAATGTCGTCGATTGATAACTTGCGCGAAGGGACAGTGTTAGTGGGGGTTGACATGACTATTTCTTCTCCTCTGGTATGCCGTACGCCCGTGCCAAAACTTGCAGCGGGTGCACTGGGTGGTTTCCTGTTTGTTCATTAATTGCTGTGTTGGCAAGGTGACAATCGCCTGTGACGACTTCGCCTTGTGCTTCTGTAATCATCTTTCCGAGTTTCTCGGCGATCGGCATGGACAGCTCCGCGTTTTCCGCGCGAAGCCCCCACATGCCATCGATGCCTGAACATTGCTGGATCAGTTTGATTTTCGCACCGGTGAGTTTCATAAGATCGCGACTCTTCAAACCAATGTTCTGCGCGCGCAAGTGGCATGGCGTGTGATACGTAATCGTCTCCGGAACGTGACCCTTGAAGTCGAGCTCGAGCGACTGACCTTCGGTCTTGTGAATCTTCATCAAGTATTCGGCAGCGTCGTAGGTGTTCTCCGACACCAACTGGGCATCTGGGCCACCGACGTAGTCCAGGTAATCCTTCTTCAACACATAACTGCATGTTGGCTGAGGCACCACGATGTCGTTGCCTTTGCGAACCTCAGCGGCAAGATTGGCAACATTCTTTGCTGCAACCTTCGTGAACGTGGCCATGTCGCCACTGTGCAGGTACGGCGCACCGCAACAAGCAGCGTTGTCGGCAATGGTGCATTCGATGCCGTTATGTTCGTAGACCTTGACGAGATCTTGGCCGATCGATGGATCCTGATACTCCACCAAGCATGTTGGGAATACGGCCACTTTGGCTTTCGGATTATTGAGGCGGATTTTTGGACGACGCTTGAACCACGTGCTGAAACGAGTCTTTGCAAATGGTGGCAGCATGCGGACGCTTGAGATTCCGGCGGTTTTTTCGACAACCTTGCGAATGAGCGAGCCTGGCTTGGCGCCCATCACCACATTAGTAACGACGCTGACCGACGTGGCTGCTTTACCCAACGCATCGGTACGACCCATGACAGCGGTGGTTACTTTGTTGCGGGTTGACATGTGGCCATTGGCGCGACGCATGGCGTCGGTACGCAACATAAGGCGAGGGAAATCCAATGCCCATTCGTGCAGGCTTGGGATGTACGGGCAGTTGATGTAGCAAAGCTTGCACTGGAAGCATTCGTCTGCGACGTGGTCTTGCTGAGCGGGCGTCATCTTGCCCGCGTCTTGATCATCGTGTTGGTCGATGTAATCAAACAGTGTTGGAAACGACGGACAAAACTTGAAACACAAACGACAGCCATGGCACAAGTCGTATACACGCTCTAGTTCCTTGCGGGTGTCGGCCTCGTCTAGGTAGAGCGGGTGATGTGGATCATAAATCGTTGTCATTGGATGTCGCTTCGTTTCTTTTTCTTTGAACTATTTCGTTTCATTCATATTTGGGCCGCACCTCTCGGTGCGACCCAAACTGAACAATTACAAACTTCCTGAAATCAGGAAATGCTCTTCAAGCCATCGGAGAAACGACCTGCGTGGCTCTTTTCAGCGCGTGCAAGTGTTTCAAACCACTCTGCGATTTCGGCAAAGCCTTCTTCGCGGGCGGTCTTGGCGAAACCTGGGTACATCTGTGTGTACTCGTATGTTTCACCAGCGATGGATGCCTTCAAGTTCTGCTCGGAGTCGCCGATTGGTTCGCCCGATGCTGGGTCGCCCACTTCTGCGAGGTACTCGAGATGACCGTGTGCATGACCGGTTTCGCCGTCAGCAACGTTCTTGAACAGTGAAGCTACGTCTGGAAGACCTTCGATGTCTGCCTTCTGTGCGAACCACAAGTAACGGCGGTTTGCTTGGCTCTCGCCAGCAAATGCTTCCTTGAGGTTCTCATGTGTATGCGTGCCTTTGAGCCCGGCCATGATTTCTCCCTTTGTTTGTTTTGGTGTGTGGTATTACTTTTTGCTTGCTTTCGCCTGTTGAACAGGAGACTTTGCGCCGCGCTGGGTCGAACCTTTGCGGCGACTTGTTTCGCAGGCAGAACAGATGCCGCGGAAAACAACACCAACTTCGTTGATTACGAAGTCGGTGCTATCTGTGGGGCGCAACGTTGCTGCGCCTCGAACATGGACGTCACGAATTTGTCCGCAACTATCGCAAACGGCGTGGTGGTGATCGCCAACATTTGGATCGAAGCGTGTTGCGCCAGAGCCAATTTCAATGAACTGCAACTCGCCCATCTCGGCAAGTTCGTTCAGGGTTTGATACACCGTTCGCAATGAAATGCCTGGCATTTGCGCACTCGCCTGCGCATACAAATCTTCTGCGGTTGGGTGAGTTTCGTTTTCGTGCATCAACTGGAAGATGAGCTGGCGCTGCGGTGTGAGCTTGCGACCATTGGCCCGATAGGCAACTGCGAGAGAAGCTGGTGACTGCATGGATGACAAATTAGTGCAATTTGATCTAATTTGCAAGTCTTGCTAATTAGCAAATCATGTGAATTAGGCCTCATGGCAGCCCAATGACTGGGGTTCTGGCCTTCCCGTTTAGGCTCGGGCGATGGATTTCGTGCGCGCAAACAACATTGCCAGGCTGCGAACCGAACAATTTGACGTACTTGTGGTGGGCGGTGGCATTACGGGCCTTGGTGTTGCACTGGATGCCGTTTCGCGCGGACTCAGTGTGGGCCTTGTTGAAAAAGATGACTTCTCCTCCGGCACGTCCTCCAAAAGCAGCAAACTCATTCATGGCGGCCTTCGCTACCTACAGCAAGGTGAAATCGGTTTGGTTTATGAGGCG
>CAINLH010000240.1 GCA_903850275.1 uncultured Acidimicrobium sp. | reverse complement strand
GGGAATCATCGGGCTTGTGGTGCTGAATACACTGGCTATCTAACACGTATGCAACACGACCTGCCTCGCTTCGATAACCGGATGAGCGACGCGGAAGCGTTGATGTGGCGCGTTGAGAAAGACCCATTTCTCACCTCCACGTTTGCCAACATCACCGTGCTTGATTCGCGGCCAAACTTTGAAGCCTTCGTGCAACGCATGGACCGCGCATCGCGCATCATTCCTCGCTTACGACAACGCGTGCAACCAGCGCCCGCAACCGTTGGCGCACCAACGTGGGTGCGAGACACCGAGTTCAACATTCGACACCACGTTCGATACATGGCGTTGCCAGCCCCAGGCACCATGCGACAACTGCTCGACTTAGCGTCACTGATTACTGCCGACGCATTCGATCGCGCTCGCCCACTGTGGCAATTTGTCATTGTCGATGGCCTTGCCGGTGGCAAATCTGCATTGATCCAAAAACTGCATCACACCGTCACCGATGGCCAAGGCGGCGTGGCGCTATCGATGCAGTTTCTTGACTTAGAGCGCAACAGCCCGCCGCCTCCGCCGCTGCCAAAAGAAACACCGCAAGCCCCTGAAAGCAACAGCACCACCGACTTGCTGTCGTCGACGTTTGCCGATGCCATGCGCGCGCCGCTTGGGGCATTGCGCCAAGTGCGCGAGTTGTTAAGCGACCCAACGCAACTGCCCGGCCTTGGCGCGCAGGCAACCGCAACCGTGAGGGGTTTGCTTGCCGAACTGAACGACGTAGATAGCGCGCGCTCGCCGCTATGGACACAGCGTTCTATTCAGCGCCGCTGCGAAATACTGTGCGCACCATACCGACCAATGCTCGAAGCATCACGCGCACTTGGCGGCAAACTCAACACCGCCTTTCTTGCTGCAGCGGCCGATGCGGCAGGCGAATATCACCGCCAACTTGGCATGCCAGTAGAAACGCTGCGCACATCCATGGCCATCAGCACACGTTCTGAATCAAGTGGCGCCAATGCATTCACCCTTGCGCGCATGTTGGTGCCAACGGGCCCAATGCCCATTGCCGAACGCTTTGTCGCAATCAATGAAGCGGTGTCGCAAGCACGCGAACAATCGAAGAATGCTTCGCTCGACACGCTTGCCACCATGTCGTCGTTGCTGCCAACTTCGGTGCTCACACGCATTGCACGCGCGCAAAGCCAAACAGTCGACTTCGCTACATCCAACGTGCGCGGCGCCGGCATCCCGCTGTACATCTGCGGCGCACTGGTGTTGGAGAACTACCCGATTGGGCCGCTAGGCGGCGTGGCATTCAACTTAACGATGCTCAGTTACAACCACAGCCTGGACATGGGACTGAACATCGACACGGCGGCAGTTGCGGAACCAGAACGGTTGCAACAGTGCATACAAAAAAGTTTGCACGAGCTAATGGACTATGCACCAACAAACAAGGCGGGCATACCCGCCCCGCCAAACCCGCGAGTTACGCGGTGGCTGAAGAGGCTGCGTTTGCAGTTAGCAACAGCCGCACGTCGAGCAACAAGTCGGCTACCTCGTCGGTAGATACCAACTCGCGGTTGAGCATGTCGCTCAATGCTTTGTCGATAACGCTGAGGGCTTCTGTGATGACTGCTGTATCGCGTGCTTCGGTCATGTGGTCACCATACCCCACCGGTGACGTGAAGTAGCGACTCTGTGCGTAACATCACATAAATGGAACTAGTGGGAAAAGTCACAGTTGTTACGGGTGCGGCGGGCGGAATTGGCAAGGCCCTTGCCGAGAAATTTCACCAAGAAGGTGCGCGGGTAGTACTTGCCGACCTGGACGAAGCCGCCCTGCAATTGGTGGCCGGCCCGCTGAACGCCAAACGCCCCGATAGCGCTCTGGTTTTTGCCGCCAACTTGGGCACCGAAGCAGCAAACGCCGCGCTTGTAAAAACAGCAATCGACACCTTCGGCACCGTTGATTTATTTTTTGCAAACGCCGGTGTCGGCTCCGGCAGCGACTTATCCACACCCGAGGATGTGTGGGAAACCGCGTTCAACATCAACTTCAACGCTCACAGGTGGGCTGCAAAATATTTGCTGCCCGAATGGTTGGCGCGCGGCGACGGATACTTCTGCAGCACCGCATCGGCTGCAGGCTTGCTCTCCCAAATTGGTTCCGCCCCCTACACCGTCACCAAACACTCGGCAGTTGCATTTGCCGAATGGCTTTCGCTTACCTACGGCGCGCGCGGCATCAAAGTCAGTTGCCTGTGCCCGCAAGGTGTCAACACCAACATGTTGAAAGGCGCCGATGTTTCGAACGACGGGCCATCAGGAAACGTAGTGCGAGTTGCGGGTGCAGTGCTTGAACCAGCCGAAGTTGCCGACGTTTGCGTGCAAGTGATCCGCGACGAAACCTTCCTCATTCTTCCCCACCCCGAAGTTGCTCAGTACATGGTGCTGAAGGCGACCGAGCGGGATCGTTGGCTTGCAGGTATGCGCAAGCTGCAAAAGCGGGTGCTCGGCTTCTAACGACGCAGGCAATAACTGCGGTG
>CAINLH010000239.1 GCA_903850275.1 uncultured Acidimicrobium sp. | reverse complement strand
CATTCATCGCGTGGAATTGCCGATGTATCGCTATCGCAGGCACGACAGCAATATCACCAACAACGGCGAAGCCGACGAGCTGCACCGCAATAAGTTGGTTGAAAAACATGGGGAAGAGGCGCGATAGTCGTGGTTGCAATGAAACTGGGCTCGATGACCGTGACGCCAACGGGACGACCATATGTCATCGCCGAGATTGGCGTTAACCACGAAGGCTCGTTGGAAACAGCGAAACGTTTGATTGAACTTGCGCACGAGGGCGGGGCACATGGCGCCAAGTTTCAGAGCTACAAAGCCAACACATTGGCTTCCAAAAAGTCGCCCGCTTACTGGGACACCAGCAAAGAAGCCACGCTGAGCCAGCACGAATTGTTTCAAAAGTACGACAACTTTGAGGCAGAGGATTACGCGGCATTGGCCGCTCATGCAAAAAAAGTTGGCATCGACTTTCTTTCCACACCGTTTGATGATGACGCTGTTGACTACCTGGCCCCGCTTGTCCCATTCTTTAAAATTGCATCTGCCGACATCACCAACACACCGCTCCTGCGCAGGGTTGCCAGGGTTGGAAAGCCAGTGGTGTTATCCACTGGAGCATCAACCCTTGATGAAGTAGACGGCGCGCTGGCAACACTTCGCGACGCGGGCGCTACCGAGATTGCGTTGCTGCACTGCATTCTTAATTACCCGTGTGAAAACATCAATGCACATGTGCGAATGATTTCGGGGTTGCAGGACCGCTACCCGGATCACATCATTGGCTATTCGGATCACACCGTGCCCGACCCAGAGATGACTGCAATGTCGGTGGCCTATGCACTTGGCGCTGTTGTGTTGGAGAAGCACTTCACGCACGACAAGACATTGCCCGGCAACGATCACTATCACGCAATGGATGTGCACGACCTCGCACGGTTTATGGCCCGCATTGGCACCATTGCCGACATGCTTGGCACCGACCGCGCAAAGGCGCCGATTGCCAATGAAGACATTGCGCGTCTTAATGCGCGACGCAGCATCGTGATTGCACGCGACCTTGCAGAAGGACACACCATTGTCGAAGCCGACATCACGTACAAGCGCCCCGGCACTGGTGTAAGCCCGTTGCACTGGGACGAAGTAATCGGCATGCGCACCAAGCGCTCGATGCTAGAAGACGATGTGTTGACGTGGGATGACCTTGTCCGTTGATGCCACGGTGCAAGCGCGCACGGGTTCCTCGCGCTTGCCAAACAAAGTACTGAAACCGGTATTGGGAAAACCACTGTTGCAACAACAGATCGAACGCATTCAGCGAGCATCAACAATTGATCGAGTGATCTTGGCAACTTCGGATTTGCCGCAAGATGATCCACTTGAGGAGCTTGCCAATGCAATGGGCATCGGTTGTTTTCGGGGTAGCGAGACCGACGTCATCTCGCGGGTGTGCGGAGCGCTTGAAGCATTCAGCATTGAAGTTCACGCTGAGTTTCAGGGAGACAACTCCATTCCCGACCCATCCGTGATTGATTCGGTAATCAACTTTTATCTGGAACACTCCAACGAATACGACTACGTAACCAATGCGCTGAAAACAACGTTCCCCCCGGGCCTAGAAGTGTCGGTGTATCCATCCGACATTTTGTTTGATGCGAACAAGCGTGCGGCTTCTTCGGAGCACCGAGAATATGTTGGGTTTCATATCAACCAACACCCCGAGATCTATCGCATCAAAAACATTGAAGCGCCCGCAAGCATTTGTCGCCCCGACTTGCATTTAGAGGTAGACACCGACGAGGACTTTGCGTTGGTTGCCCACATTTACGAGCACTTTGAGGCAAACCCGTTGTTCACGATTGAAGATGTCGTTGCTTACACTGACGCCAACCCGCACCTACTTGAGGCAAACACTGGGGTGGAGCGGCGTTGGAAGCAATACCGCCAAGATTCCTGACTACTAGAGCGCGTTAAATGAAGGGCGGCGGTGCGCCCAAGGCATTGCAACCTCAAGTTGTGCAGACAGGCGCAGCAACAGATCTTCGCGGCCATACGCACCAACAAGCTGGATGCCAAT
>CAINLH010000238.1 GCA_903850275.1 uncultured Acidimicrobium sp. | reverse complement strand
CAGCACAGAAAGTGCCAGAAATAATAGAGTTATCGCAGACATGCTGCGCTCTTCATGTATCTAGATGCCGATGCGCTGAGCAAGCAACTCGCGGTGATACGAAGGATCACCGAAAAGTAGTTCGCTCGACTTCGCACGCTTGAAATACAAGTGCGCTGGGTGTTCCCAGGTGAAGCCAATGCCGCCATGAATTTGAATGTTCTCGGCTGCCGAGTGGAAGTATGCCTCCGAGCAATATGCCTTTGCCAACGAGGCAACCGAAGCAAGCTCTTCGTTCATTTCAGCAGCACACCACATGCCGTAGTAGGCAGCCGACTTGGCCGACTCCACTTCAAGCAACATGTCTGCACACTTGTGCTTGATTGCCTGGAACGAACCAATTGGTCGTCCAAACTGCACGCGAACTTTTGCGTATTCGACGGCCATATCAAGCACCTTCTGAGCGCCGCCAACTTGTTCTGCAGCCAATGCAACAGCAGCCAAATCGAGCACCTTCGTCATGACATCCCAGCCCTTGCCTTCGGTGCCAATCAACGTTGCTGCAACACCAGCAAATTCAAGCTTTGCTTGTTTACGGGTTTGGTCCATGGTGGACAACGCGGTGCGGGTGAGGCCCTTTGCGGTTGCGTCTACAGCAAATAGCGAAACGCCCTTGCCTGTTCGCGCAGCAACAATGATCAGGCTTGCTGTGTGGCCGTCAAGAACAAACGACTTTGTTCCGGTCAGTGTGAAATCGGAACCAGAGCCCTTGGCCTCCATGGTGATTCCTTTTTCGTCCCACTTACCCGAAGGCTCGGTGGATGCGAGTGTTGCAATGGTTTCGCCACTTGCAATACCTGGCAAATACTTTTTCTTTGCTGCTTCGTCGCCGCTCAGCAACAACGCGTTTGCTGCAAGCACAACACTGGAGAAGAACGGTGCACAAAGAAGTGCGCGTCCCATTTCTTCCAACACAACACCCAATTCGACGAAACTAAATCCAGAGCCACCAAATTCTTCTGGGATGGAGAGGCCTTGTAGGCCCATCTGCTCACCCATTTGCGACCAAACGGCTGGGTCGAAACCTGACTCAGTTTCCATTTGCTCACGGACAGCAGTTTCCGACGACTTCGAGTCGAGAAATGCACGGACGGTTTTGCGGAGTTCTTCTTGTTCTTCTGTAAAGGCAAAGTTCATGTATTCATCCTGCCCTATTGGCCCGTCCAAACACGAATCGCTGTGCGTACCGATGTGTACACAAATTACGGCTTCACGGTACGATATCCCTATGGCTAAGCCTTCTCGTCATGTAGGTATCCGCGAGCTGCGCGAGCAATCCGCCACCTATGTCAAGCGCGCGCAAGCCGGCGAAGAAGTCGTGATCAGCGTGCACGGAAAGCCCGCGGCAACATTGGGCCCAATCCGAACCAGTGCGCCAACATTGACCATGACCGAATTGGCGGCAACATTGGCAATCATTGCGCCACGCAGACGCGGCGAATTTACGTTGACCGCACCACTTGCCATCAATACGGGAACCCGAATCGACCAAGCGCTGCGCGAGGTGCGCGGGTGACTGTTGTGCTCGACACCAGCGCACTCGTTGCACTGCATGTTGGCGGCAGCATGCGAACGATTACACACGATGCCTTGCTCGCCGATTCGGATTGGTGCGCAAGTGCGCTTGCACTGAGCGAAGCATTAACCGTGATCGATCGATTAACCGAAGAGCCCATTCTTCGCACCGATTTGGAAGACGCAATTCGACACACGTGGGATTACATCGCAGTCGTTCCGGTCGACCAGCGATGCCTCGACGACGCAACGCACCTCGTTCGCGAACAACCGCTGCATATCAGCGACGCAATCCATCTGGCAGCAGCGCAACGCCTCCCGCAACCCATTCGCTATGTCACCTTCGACCCGGCTCAGATTCCCGTCGCATTGTCGCTCGGCTTTGAAGTGATCTCGGCATGACCACAAGCAACACACTGCACTGGCAAGACACAAACACCGAGGTACACAAAGTTGTTGTTGGCCCATACGACAACAATGTTTTTGTTGTTCGCTGCCGGGCTACGGGCGAAGCAGTGCTCATCGACGCGGCGAACGAGCACGAACAATTGCTCGAACTGTGCCAACTTCTGGGCGTTACCCGCGTGCTTGAAACCCACGGCCATTGGGATCACATTCAGGCAATACCCGCCATGCGCGAAGCTGGCTATGAAGTTGCCGTCACTGCACTTGATGCGCCACGGTTGAAAGACGTTGGTTACGACGTATTTATCGACGACAAGGAAGTCATTGAAATTGGCAACCTTCGTCTTCACGCCATTCACAACCCAGGCCACACCGAAGGCTCAATTTCGTTTGCTGTTGCAAACACGCCGCTGCTCTTCACCGGCGACACCTTGTTCCCCGGCGGCCCTGGAAACACCAAGTTAGAAGGCGGCGATTTCGCCACCATTCTCCATTCCATTGATACGAAACTGTTCACGTTCCCCGACCACACCATCGTTCTTCCTGGCCACGGCCTGGATTCCACGATTGGCACCGAGCGGCCGCACTTTCAAGAGTGGGTCGACCGAGGCTGGTAGAACAATCATCGTGAACAGTGCGTCGACCCCACGCCTAGGCGGCATGGTTCCACCGCTCGCAGTCTTTGGGGTGGTCTCCGACAACCAGTTCATCAAGTCGGACGGCCGGCTTGCTTCAAACATGCGAAGCGAGCTTCGACACATCCCAAACTTTCGTAATGCCATTTCAGTTTTTTCAATTTATGTCCAGGCCATAGCAATTGTCTGGACTGCTATCTGGCTACATCACCCCGTCACATACATCATTGCGTTTGTTCTGATGGGCCGTTCGCACGCACAATGCCTGGCGCTGATGCACGAATCGGTACATCGCTTGCTCTTTCGCAATCGCTCGATAAATGATTTTGTCGGTCGATGGCTGCTTGGCTACCCATCCTTTACGAATACCGACGGCTACCGCCATGTGCACATGGCACATCACAGAGAAGAATTTGGTCCAAACGAACCAGACATCCCTCTATATGCCAATTACCCAATCACAAAAGCAAGTTTCTTGCGCAAAATGAAGCGCGATGCACTTGGCACAACGGGCTACAAAATGTTGCGCGGACAATTTCTTGGCATGTTTAGCAAAGTCGATATTCAGCGAAGCACACAGCGCCGAATATTTCTGGTGCAATTCGTACTCCTCGTGATTGCAACCGTTTTCGTCCATCCACTCGCATATGTTTTCTTTTGGTTGCTTCCCTACCTCACCGTTTGGCGCGTCATGAACCGACTTCGATCAATCGCCGAACATGGCGGGCTACGCGCAGACAACGACCGACGAGTTACCACTCACTCCGTACGCCAACACGTCATTGCACGACTACTTTTCGTACCGTTCAACCTGGGATGGCACATTGCGCACCATGCCGATGCCGGAATACCGTTTCGATCGCTGCCCAAATACCACCGTATGCTCCGAGAGTCTGGATACGTCACCGACGGGTATGAGTTCCGCAGCTACACCGCCATTTGGCGGGCGCTGGCGAGCCAAAGTTCACCAAATAATTAGCACTACGCCCGTAGTGCTAATACCAGAGGCCCTGAATACACTGGGTTTGTGACCGAACTATTCCGAGTAGAAAACCTCCATGCGAAGCCCACCGAGGGCGATGCCGAGATTCTGCGCGGCCTTTCCATCACGGTCAACGAGGGCGAAGTCCACGCGATCATGGGGCCGAACGGTTCCGGCAAATCAACACTTGCCAACGTGCTTCTGGCCTCCCCTGAATACGACGTGCTGTCCGGTCAAGTTTTCTTCAAGGGCGACAACATCAACGAGTGGCCAACTGATGCTCGTGCGAAGGCCGGCATTTTTCTTGGCTTTCAATACCCGCAAGAAATCGCTGGCGTTTCAGTCATCCAGTTTCTGCGCCAAGCACTTTCGGCGCGCAAAGGTATCGACTTATCAATCCTGGAGTTGCGCCTTTCGGCAATGTCGTGGATGAAGCGCTTAGGAATGGATTCCACCTTCGTCGATCGTTATCTCAACGAAGGCTTTTCCGGAGGCGAAAAGAAGCGCAACGAGATCATGCAGATGGCCATTTTGGAGCCAGACCTTGCAATCCTCGACGAAACAGATTCGGGTCTTGACATCGACGCACTGCGCATCGTCGCACAAGGCATTCGCGAAGTACGCAAAGAACGACCAGCAATGGGCATCGTGCTGATCACGCACTACCAACGCCTGCTCGACGAACTGCAACCAGACGTCGTGCACATCCTCATCGACGGAAAAATTGTCAAGTCTGGCGGCATGGAACTTGCAGAAGAATTGGAAAAGTCTGGCTACGAGGCATACAGGTAACAACGAGCAACATATGAGCCTCGACGTAACTTCAATCCGCAACGACTTCCCTGTTCTGAAGCGCCAGATAAACGGCAAGCCGTTGGTGTACCTCGACAGCGCAAACACTTCGCAAAAACCACAAGTGGTCATTGATGCAATGACCAACTTCATGTCAAACGGTTATGCGCCAATCAATCGAAGCGCGTATCAAATGGCAGCAGAAGCAACCGACCTGTACGAGGGTGCTCGCAGCGCGCTTGCAAAATTTATCAACGCCCCTAAAGCGCACGAGGTGATCTTCACCAAGAACGCAACCGAATCGCTCAATCTTCTGATCATGTCGTGGGGCCGAGCCAACCTCAAAGCTGGCGACAGCGTGTTGCTCACGCACATGGAACATCACGCAAACATCGTCCCTTGGCACATGCTGGTTGCCGAGCGCGGCATCCAATTGCGCTGGGTGCCACTCACCAACGATGGCCAACTCGACTTAACGCAGCTCGACACACTTCTCGACGGCGTCAAAGTGTTTTCGTTTACTTCAATGTCCAACGTGCTCGGAACAATCAACCCTGTTCAACGGTTATGCGCAGCCGCACACAAAGCAGGCGCGCTTGCTTTCGTAGACGGTTGCCAGTCGGTACCTCACCAACCCACAGACGTGCAGGCGTGGGACGCCGACTTCGTGGTCTTCAGTTCGCACAAAATGTGTGGCCCGTCGGGCGTTGGCATTTTGTGGGGCCGCGAGGCATTGCTCGAGGCCATGCCACCATTTCTTGGCGGCGGCAACATGATCGCCGATGTTCGACTTGACGGTTTCACTACTGCCGAATTGCCAGCAAAGTTTGAGGCCGGCACCCCTCCCATCACCGACGTCATTGGCTTGGGCGCTGCTGTTGGCTACCTCGAGAAGTTGGGCATGGCCCAAGTTCGCAAGCACGAAATCGAACTCAGCACCTACGTCCTCAACATGCTCAAAGACCGCTTCGGCGACGACATCACCATCCACGGCCCCGCCAACCCCGAATTGCGTGGTGCAACGTTCTCCTTCGCATTTCGCGACATTCACCCGCACGATCTCAGCCAAGTGCTCGATCAGCAAAACGTTTGTGTTCGCGCCGGCCATCACTGCGCCAAACCCCTCATGCGCATTCTGGGTGCCAACGCAACCGCGCGGGCAAGTTTCTACTTCTACAACACCATGTCCGAGGCCGATGCATTGGCCGATGCCCTCGACAGCGCATCAGATATCTTTTAGTAGAGCGCAAAGGGAGCAGGCAATGGCTGGTCTAGAAGATCTATATCGAGAAATCATTCTTGATCACTACCGCACGCCCCGCAACCGTGGCGAGCTAGACCCACCCGCACTTTCTGCCGACGGACACAACCCACTCTGCGGCGACGAGATCCGCATTTCTGTCGCTGTTCAAGACGGCGTCGTAACCGATGTTCGATTCAGCGGCTCTGGTTGCTCGATAAGTCAAAGTTCTGCATCCATGATGACTTCCGCAATCAAAGGGAAGCCTGTCGAACAAGTGAAATCAATTGTTCGCCGCTTCAAACAGATGATGACCATCGACGAAGAAGACTCAGAAATTGACGAGTCAATCAACTTGGGCGACCTCGAGGCATTGCAAGGCGTTGTGAAGTTTCCAGTACGCATCAAATGCGCAACGCTTGGTTGGAACACCTTGCTCGACGCTCTTGCCACCGAGCAAAAATAATTTGCGCTAACCCACCAAGTTTGGTGCGGTTTCCCCCGACAACACCGCAAGGGCATTAGTCACTGCAAGATTGGCCATCGCGGTTCGAGTCTCTACTGTTGCCGAACCCAAGTGCGGAATGAGCACGGCGTTATCGAGCCCAATCAACGCTTGGTGCACGGTTGGTTCCTTTTCAAAAACATCCAAACCAGCGCCAGCGATCTTTCCTTGTTGCAGCGCAGTTGCAAGCGCCTCTTCGTCTACAACCGGCCCGCGAGCGGTGTTAATCAGATAAGCACTCTTCTTCATCTTGCCAATTGTCGATGCATTCATCAGATGGTGTGTTTCTGGCGAGTATGGGCAGTGCAGCGACACCACATCGCTTGTTGTCAACAACTCGTCCAACTCCATGTGCGTTGCATTTAGTTCTTTTGCTGTTTCGGCGTCTAGCGGCGAACGCTTGGTGTAGGCAATGGTCATTCCGAATGCCCGTGCCCGACGGGCAACTGCCGCACCAATTTGGCCCATGCCAACAATGCCCAATTGGCTTCCCTGAATGCTCGAGCCAAGCATGTAGAACATTCCCCATTGCCAAGGTTGCTGTGCTCGAATCACTCGCTCACCTTCGGCCAACCGACGTGTCGACATCAAGATGAGCGCCATCGCTATGTCGGCCGTGGCATCGGTGAGCACGCCTGGCGTATTCGTCACCAGCACATTGCGCTCGCGGCAAGCAGGAACATCGATGTTGTTGTAGCCCACAGCAACGTTAGAAACTGAGCGCAATTGTTTTCCCGCGGCATCCAGCAGTTCGGCATCAATTTTTTCGGTCAAAAGCGAAACAATTGCATCTGCACCCGCAACGCGCTTCAGCAATTCGTCGCGCGCAATTGGCGACTCGTCCTCCCACGCATGAACAGTATGTTCGGCCCGCAAACGCCCTAAAGCAACAGCGGGGATCTTGCCCGTTACGACAACTTTTGCCATTATCCCTTCGCCACCCAGTTGCCAAAGAGCTCGAGGCCCTCTGCAATTTCATCTTTGTTAATGCCGGAGAAGGCGAACCGAATGTATTGACGAGATTCGTTTGTTTGCGGACGACCGAAGTGGCGGCGTGTGCAGAACGAAACACCTGTTGCGTGCAACGCCTGCTCGGCGAATACAGCGAGATCGCTAATTCCTTTGTTCTCCATTGCGCCGGTGACATCAGGAAACAAATAGAACGCGGCCTCTGGTGAATGCACGCTTATCCCCGGCATGGCGTTCAACATGTTGACAGCCACGTCGCGCCTGTCGCGCAAAGTATCCAACATCACCGGTATTGCCGACTGATCACCACGAATACCCTCGACGCCGCCGTATTGCACAAAGTGCGTTGTGCACGATTCGTCATTGGTGTTCAGCTTCGCAATTTGATTCGAAATATCTGTCGGCGCGATTGACGCGCCCAAGCGCCAACCCGTCATCGCAAACTTTTTAGAAAATGTGTACAAAATGACAGTGCGTTCCTGCATGCCTGGAAGCGAAGCAATTGATTTCGACTTTCCCGAATAGCGCATTTCAAAATACGCCTCGTCCGAGAGCACCCAGAGATTGTGCTTAATCGCAAGTTCGGCAATCGCCTCGCGCTCGGCGTCTGTCGATTCTGAACCAATTGGGTTTTGCAGATCGTTATAGATAATCGCTTTTGTCTTTGGGGTAATCAGCGACTTCACCTGGTCGAGATCGATATCAAAACCCGTTTTTGAAGGCAAGTAGCGATACGCCTTTGCTACTCCGCCGAAGTATTCGATCTGGCTTTCATAAATCGGATAGCCCGGGTTTGGATACAACACTTCATCACCGGGGTTCATTACTGCCTGAATGAATTTTGTGATCACCGGTTTGCCGCCAGGCTGCACCACAACATTGCTCGGCGCAAACTGCAGGCCACGACGCGAGCCAACATCTTCGGCAAGTGCTTCTCGAAGTTGCGGTATCCCAGCAGCTGGGCAGTAGCCCGTCTTGCCATCGGCAATTGCTTTGTTCATTGCATCAACAATGTTTTGTGAAGTTGCGATGTTCAGATCACCAAGGTGAAACGGAAAGATTCGATTTCCTTTTGCGCCCCACTCAGCAGCTGCCAACGAAACAGCAAATGCCGTCTCTGTTCCCAATCGTTCTAAGCGCTCTGCCAGTGACATAACTCAACCCCCTGTAATAGGCCTTTGATATATGACCAGCCTTTACATTACATAAAGTTGAGAGCCAGTAAATACGCGGAATTCCGACCTCGCTAGTCGGCAATGAGCTCTTGCGGGGTTGCCGGAGTGGCCGGGTTGCGCATCGTCAGCCACACGCCAGTTAAGGCAACAACGAGGGCTACGAGGGCAAGTAGGCCAAGGCGCTCGCCGAACAAAATGGCACTCTCGATGGCGCTCAATGCAGGGGTAAGAAAAAACAAGCTGCTGACGCGGGCAGCCGAGTGTCGGGATATCAAAAGCATCATTAGCATCACCGCCGAAAGTGACAACACCAATACAGACCACAGCAACGCCAGGATCATCTCCCCTGTCAGATGAAACTCCCACGTCTCAAATAGCGAAGACGCAATAAGCAACACTGCCCCCGACGAAACATATTGTGCAGCAGTGCCAGTGATGAGCGGCATGTCTTTACCGCGAGATCGTTGCACCAGTGTTCCCGTCGACATTCCAACAACCGAAATAACCATTGCAAAGAGTGCCGGGCTAGTTACATCACCCAAGCCATCGCGCAGTTTGTCGATCACCACCACAACAACGCCAGTAACGCCAAGCGCAACACCAGCCCACTGGCTTCGACGCAAGTGTTCCTTCAACAAGACACGCCCCGCAACCGAAGTAAGAACTGGATGAAGCCCTGCGATAAGCGCGCTCAAACCCGAAGGCAGCCCGCGCTTAATGGCAATGAATACTCCGCCTAAATACACGGCGTGCATACACACTCCAACAATTGCCGAAGTGGACCACGCCGCTCTAGGCAGCCGAGGTGCTTTCATAACAAGAGCGATCACGTATAGCAACACAGCTGCGCACAACATTCTGACGGTGAGAAACGCCAACGGCCCAGCGTGGCGTGTGCTGTACCGCGCAACAACAAACCCGGTGCTCCATAACGCAACAAAAATCCACGGCGCAGAACGCTCAAACACCGTTGCCGACTTGGTCATGCAGGTTGAATCAAATCCCAAGGTGCTCCGTACAAGTCCTCGAACACTGCAACCACTCCGTACGGTTCGGTTCTTGGTAGTTCGCGAAACTTCACGCCGCGTTCAGTCCATGCGGTGTAATCACGCTCAAAGTTGTCGGTGGTAAGAAAAAAACCCACTCGGCCCCCAGCCTGATTGCCCACGCTTGCCTGTTGTTCTTCGCCATCAGCCTTTGCAATCAACAACGAGGCACCGCCGCCCGATGAAACGACAACCCAACGCTTGCCGTCACCCATGTCGGTGTCTTCAACAAGCGAAAAACCAAGTTTGTCGACGAAAAAGGATGTTGCTTCGTCATAGTCATGCGCCAAAAAGGCAACAAGACCCAGGCCCTTCATCGCAACGCCTACGAGTGAATAACGTTTTCGACTACGAACATGCGTCGTCGTCCGGAAACATTTGCCAACGAATCTGCCACTACCGACTTTCCAATTTCGCTTGCGTACGCCGCCTCAAAATCACTCTGAGAGTCGAACCACAACTCGGAAACACCGTCTGGGTCGCCATCGGCCGGATTCTCTACAAGGTTGAACACTCCTCGGCGCAAACCTGGAAGCTGTTTTGCCAACGGCGCATGCTGCTGCAACCACCAACGAGCAAAATCATCATGACTTGCTCCGTCAGCACGCGTCAGCAAAATAATCGCTTTGAAGCTCATGATGCCTTCGTTGTTCGCGCGAATGGCCTGCCGCCTACTGCAAGCGCAACGCTCACAACAATTTCGTGGGCCATTGGTGCATCACCAATGCACACTTCGATGGCGTCCATTTCATTGAACGACCAAATGTCATCTTTGTTGGTAATCGGAATAGTGATTGTGGCACCGGGGCCAGCAACTTTCTTTGTCGACGGAATGATGTCGTCGCCCTTAATCACTACTTTGCGAACAGGCGCACCGAAGCGCGGGTGAATAAGCGCTGCCGCATGCTCGATTTCGCCTGCGGTGCCAACAATGGCGCCCTTTCCGTATGCGGTCACCTCGCTTGCTTCTACGCCAAGTGCGCGCAGAGCCTTTTCGGCAAGAATGCCCGAAATCTCTGCGCCCATTAGTTCAAGCATCGTCAAGTCTTTGTGGCGCTTACCCACCAGCGGGTTGTCGATAACTGCGCTGCAAACTGCCTTTCGGACAATGCGTCCAGTTGGTTCGCCCAACTCGGCCTGTATCTCTTCACACGACGTTACAAATTTGCGAATTTCCATTCCGCAAAACTACCAGCAAGCCTCTATTCGTCGCGCAACGTCTTGCCGATCTTTGCAAATGCAGACCCAATCGCCTTCACCTCTGCTTCAGTTAACTGATCGATCATTAGCCTCCGCACGCTCTTCAAATGCTCTGGTGCCGCCCTCTTCAACAAATCGAAACCTTTGGGTGTGAGTTGCGCAAACGCCGCCCGACCATCGGTCTCATCACGCACTCGAGCAACATATTTGGCTTTCACCACTCCCTCCATGCGCCTTGTTAACCCACTGCGCGAAAGCCTCAACACACTTGCCAAATCGCACATCTTCATTCGGTGGCCCGGGGCATCCGACAACATCGCAAGTAATTGATAGTCGCCACCGTCTAACCCAAAAGGCTCCAAGTCCTTTTCAATGGCCCGCACCAAGTCGGTAGAAGACGAAATAAACCCTCGCCATGCCTTCATTTCTGCTGGGGTTAGCCATTTGGGCGATGCCATATCCTCATGATAGCGAGGTAGTTGCGCACGCAACTACTTTTGCTATATAGTTGCGATCGCAACGATCTTCAATCCGAAGTCGTGTCATTATTTAAGGAGAAATCAATGGATGTAGTAACTCTTATTGCGCGAATTTTGTTCGCGTTGATCTTTATCTCTAGCGGCCTCAATCACTTCACCAAAGCTGAAGCCATGACAGGTTACGCAACCTTCAAAAAGGTTCCAGCACCAAAACTTGCCAACCTCGTATCTGGGCTCCTCCTCATTGCAGGCGGACTCTCCATCATCCTCGGCGTCTATGCCGACTTGGGTGCAGTTGTTATCGCAGTCTTGTTGGTAGCGATGGCGCTCAAAATGCACGACTTCTGGGCACAGAGCGATGCACAGGCCAAACAAACCGAAATGATCGGATTCTTCAAGAACATTTCGATGGCTGGTGGCGCACTGTTCATCTTCGCTGCATACGCAACAGAAGGATCAGACATTGGCTTCTCACTTACAGAAAGCCTCTGGCAACTCGCCAAGTAATTACGTGGGGTCTCCCCCCGAACCTCGCAAGTGGAAAGACACGATCCGCAAGGGTCGTCTCTATTTGTTTTACACCACGCCCCACACTTCTGGTCGGCCAAGTTCCTGCAACCGTTTTCGCACGGAAAGCGGAATCTCGATTGTTTCGCCT
>CAINLH010000237.1 GCA_903850275.1 uncultured Acidimicrobium sp. | reverse complement strand
TTAGCAATTTGTTGGTGTTTTTTCCTTGCGCGCCGCACCCATCTGACAGAGTGGGGAAGTGACGATTTACCTAATTACGGGTGAGGATCCCCGAACGGTCTCGGCGAAACTCACCGACCTCACGTCGCAACTCATTGGTGATGGCGATCGCAACACCATGTACGAAAGCCACGATCTCGAGAACGGCACAATCGACGAACGCGATGCGGCAATAGCCAATGCAGTGATGGGTGCGCGAACGTCTTCGCTTTTTGGCGACGAACGAGTTGTTGTGCTTCGCGGCATCCACGATGCAACAGTTGATCAACTGCGCCCGTTACTCGAATATTTGCTCGAGCCAATTGAAACAAATCACTTGGTACTTACCGCCTCTGGCAAGTTGGCAAAATCCACCACGGATGCGCTGAAGAAGGCGGGTGCCACCACATTCTCCACGTCGCCACCGCGCCAGAAGAATGACGTGGTCACTTGGTTTCAGGAACATCTCACAGAGGCAGGCCTCAAACTCGACCCAGGCGCACTCAGCATTGCGGTCGCGTGGCTCGGTCAAGATCAAGCCCGATTGCCATCGCTCATTGAAGTGCTGATGTCCACCTACGGCACCGGCAAGAAATTGACTGCGGAAGACATCGAGCCATTCCTTGGTGTGCGGGGCAATGTCCCGATTTGGGATCTCACCGATGCAATCAGCGCATCAAACCCTGCAAACGCCATTGCGGTTTTGCATCGAATGGTGGGAAGTGGCGAGTCCCATCCAATGCAGATCATCTCGTCGCTCTCTACTCACTACACAAAGTTGCTCAGGCTCGATGGGCTCGATTCGCCCGCGAAGGAAGATGTCTTTGCGATAGTTGGCACGAAGAGCGACTACATGGCTAATAAAACAGTTGCGCTATCACGCACCATGGGAAGCAAGAACATTGCTTCGGCAATTGTTCTATTGGCTCGCGCCGACGTTGATTTACGCGGCGGTAAAGATTTGTCCGACCAACTCATCTTGGAAATCTTGGTGGCACGCCTGTGTCGGTTGAGCGGTCAAACCGCTGCGACTACGAGGAGGCGTTGATTTTTTTCATCAAGCGGCTCTTTTTGCGAGCGGCTTGACGGGGGTGAATGACGCGCTTGGCTGATGCCATGTCGATGCGCTTTACAGCAAGACGTAGAGCCTCGGCGTTCTCTGGGGTGCCGATGGTGTCATTGGCGTTCTTCAAACGGGTGCGCACTTCGCTCTTGATCGCGCGGTTGCGCGCGGTTGCCTTGGCGTTGGTGAGGATTCGCTTCTTTTGGCTCTTGATATTTGCCACTTCGACTACCCAGCTCTTTCGTCAGATGTTCCCGTGTATTTGGGGACTCTTCAGGCTAACAGCGGTTCGGCGGCAGCCCCAACTGTAGAATTTGGGGGCTGTAGTGCCATTGCCCACCCCACAAACTTGGCCCAGCAGAACAGAATCGCCTCAATGGATCTCGCAAACATCCGCAATTTCTCGATCATTGCTCACATCGACCACGGCAAGTCCACCTTGTCCGACCGCATCCTTGAGATGACCGGTGCTGTGCAATCCCGAGACATGCGGGCCCAATACCTCGACTCGATGGACTTGGAGCGCGAGCGCGGTATCACGATCAAGGCTCAGAACGTTCGCGTGCCGTGGAAGGGTCACACGTTTCATCTCATCGATACTCCCGGCCACGTCGACTTCGGTTACGAAGTAAGCCGTTCGCTGGCGGCATGTGAGGGCGTGGTGCTTGTTGTGGATGCGGCGCAGGGCATCGAAGCCCAGACACTTGCTAACTGTTATCTCGCATTGGAGAGCAACCTTGAAATTGTTGCGGTGTTGAACAAGATCGACTTGCCCGCCGCCGATCCGGATCGGTACGCAATGGAAATTGAGAAGGTTCTTGGTATTCCAGCAGAGGACATTTTGCGAATTTCTGCAAAAACGGGCGTTGGAGTTCCCGAACTTTTGGATGCAGTGATCGAACGAATTCCTGCGCCAAGCGGTGACGCTGAAGCACCTTTGCAAGCGCTCATCTTCGACTCGCAATACGACACCTATCGGGGAGTGGTCTCAAGCATCCGCGTGATGAATGGTCGCCTTACGAGTGGAAGCAAATTGCTGTTCATGCAAACGAAAGCAACGCACGAAGTAATCGAGATTGGTGCACGCATGCCAGTGACGACACCCGTCGCCGAACTTGGGCCTGGCGAAGTGGGTTATCTCATTGCCGGAATCAAAGATGTAGGAGAGGCCCGAAGCGGTGAGACCGTAACGACCGCAATCAATCCGGCAGTAGATGTTCTTGACGGCTATCGCGACCCGAAGCCGATGGTGTTCTGTGGTTTGTTTCCAATTGATGGAGACGACTTCGAAAACTTGCGCGAAAGTTTGCAACGCCTCAAACTGAACGATGCATCAATCACCTACGAGCCCGAATCTTCTGGCGCATTGGGTTTTGGTTTCCGCTGCGGGTTCCTTGGTCTTTTGCACATGGAAATTGTGAAGGAACGCCTCGAACGAGAGTTCAATTTGGCTCTTATTGCTACAGCGCCATCGGTTGAATACATGGTGCATAAGACCAATGGCGAAGTGGTGAAAGTTGACAACCCCGCCGACTTGCCTCAAACGGTGTACATCGGTTCGATCGAGGAGCCCTTCTTTCGCGTCAGCATCATCACGCCAAAGGAGTACACGGGCTCACTCATGGAACTTTGCCAGGATCGGCGTGGCGAATTGATCAAGCTTGAGTACCTCTCGCCAGAGCGAGTGGACATGCAATACACCATGCCGCTGGCCGAAGTGGTGGTCGACTTCTTCGATCAGTTGAAGAGCCGTTCGCAGGGCTATGCCAGCCTGGACTACGACTTGGCGGGGTATCGCGCATCGGATTTGGTGCGTGTAGACATTTTGTTGAACGCGCTACCTGCGGATGCTTTTTCCACCATCGTTCACCGCGACAAGGCATACGACTATGGCAATCGCATGTGCGGAAAACTGCGCGAGCTGATTCCGCGTCAAATGTTTGATGTTCCTATCCAGGCCGCAATCGGTGGTCGGATCATCGCGCGTGAAACCGTCAAGGCCAAACGTAAAGACGTGCTTGCTAAGTGTTACGGCGGCGATATCTCGCGCAAACGAAAACTGTTAGAAAAGCAAAAAGAGGGTAAAAAGAAGATGAAGTCCATCGGTCGTGTCGAAGTGCCAGGCGATGTGTTCATCTCCGCACTCAAACTCGATGACTGAAATCGCACCAAAAAACGGGGCTATGTTTCGCTCGTTGCGGAGCTACAACGCCCGGTTGTTTTTTCTGGGCCTGCTGTTTTCAAACGTTGGTTCGTGGTTGCAACTCACCGCAACGTCGTTCCTGCTCTATCGGTTAACGGGTAGCGCGGTCACGCTTGGTGTCAATACGGCGCTGCAATTTCTACCGATGTTGTTGTTGGGGGCTTGGGCTGGGGCGCTGTCCGACCGGTTCAATCGTCGTCGCATTACCTTCGTCACCCAATCACTCATGGCATTGCAAGCGATCGTGCTTGGCATTTGCGACATCACAGGCAACATCAACGTGCCGATTGTCTTTGCACTAACCGGCATGCTTGGTTTGGTTGGCGCCATTGACAATCCCGCACGCCGGGCTCTGGTCACCGAGTTGGTTCCCGAGGCGGATATGTCCAATGCAATGAGCCTCAATACAGCTGTGATGACAGGCTCGCGAATATTTGGGCCAGCAATCGCATCAGCATTGGTTGGCCCTTTGGGCACCGGCTGGTTGTTCGTATTGAATGGCATTTCGTTTGCAGCGATGTTGTTCGGTGTGGCGGGGTTACGCACTGCACAGATGTACTCGCCGGCGCCAAGGCCCGCAGGCGGCACACCGGTGCGAGATGGTTTGCGATTTGTCGCGCACAATGACCGACTGCGCGTGTTGTTTATTGTCTTCACCATTGTCAGCACGTTTGCGTTTAACTACAGCGTTTCACTGCCGAAACTCTCGGATATCGAATGGGGAGACCCGAAATATTTTGGTTGGGTGCTTGCTGTCACAAGCATGGGAAGTTTGTTCGGCGCGCTGCTTACTGCGCGGTTGGCAAAGGCGACATACCGATGGGTTGCGGTGAACACCTTGGTGCTTGGCGTTGCGAACATAGGCATGGCATGGTCGCCAAACGTTTGGGTCGCTTTTGTATGGGCTATCCCACTTGGTGTGGGCGGGGCAGCAATGATCGCCTCGGCAAACTCGATCACTCAACAAGAATCTCCGCCAGATATGCGCGGTCGTTTACTAGCGCTAACGGCAGTTGCGTTTCTGGGGAGCACCCCTATTGGCGGCCCAATTACTGGGTTCATCGCCGACTCCATAAGCGTGCAGTGGTCACTTGCTTACGGAGGATTTATCTCGTTGGCTGCTGGTGTGTACATGATGATGTGGATGTGGAAAATGGGGATTGAGCGTGGCTAACTCGGTGATGTGGTTTCGGCGCGATTTGCGTTTGGCAGACAACGAAACTCTTTGTGCTGCGGCCGCAGAAGGTTCAGTCACGCCGCTTTTCGTAATTGATCCAGTATTTTTTGAAAAGTCTGGTAACGCTCGCATCTCATTTTTATTACGCAGTTTGCGCGAACTGAATATTGCGATGGGTGGTTCGTTGGTGGTGCGTAGCGGAAACCCCGAGCAAGTGGTTTTACAAGTTGCTCGTGAGGCGGGCGCTAAAACAGTATTTGCAGCCAAAGATTTTGCACCCTACGGGCAATCGCGAGATGCGAAGGTAAGCGCAGCATTGTCGCAGTCAGGCATCACGTTGCAATGTGTTGGTTCGGCATATGCGGTTGAGCCGGGGAATGTTTTGAAGGGCGACGGAACTCCGTACGCAGTATTCACACCCTTCTCAAAAATTTGGATGCAGATCGGTTGGCCAAAGCCTTTCGATCAGCCAAAGGTGCAATGGCATGGTGCGCCTCAAATTGCGACCGACCCAATTCCTTCAGACCCTGCGTGTAACGCCTCGTTGCCAGATGCCGGCGAGCAGGCTGCGTGGAAGGTTTGGCAACACTTTCGCGATTCGGCACTCGATACCTACGCAGAGACACGCAACAACCCCGATGTAGAGGGGACCAGTCGGCTTTCCCCTTACCTACGTTTCGGTGTTATTCATCCAAGGTCGCTTTTGGCCGAGCTGGGCGAGTCGAAATCTCACGCGGTTTTTCGTAGCGAGTTGGGGTGGCGAGAGTTCTACGCAGACGTGTTGTTCAATCAGCCACAAACGGCATGGAATAACCTGCAGCCCAAAATGAACAAGATGACTCACGACACGGGCAAAGAAGCGGTATCACGTTTTGCGGCGTGGTGTGCAGGCGAGACGGGCTATCCGATCGTGGATGCCGGAATGAAACAGATGCTCGCAACTGGATGGATGCACAACCGTGTTCGCATGATTGTTGCCAGTTTTCTCGTCAAAGATTTGCACCTGCCTTGGCAGTGGGGTGCGAAATTCTTCATGCAACATTTGGTTGATGGCGATATTGCCTCAAACAATCATGGTTGGCAATGGACGGCGGGCACGGGCACGGATGCCTCTCCATATTTTCGAATCTTCAATCCAATTTCGCAGGGCGAAAAGTTTGATCCACAGGGTGAATATGTCCGTTCCTGGCTGCCGCAATTGCGCGATCTAGACAACAGTGCAGTGCATGCACCCTGGACGGCAGGCCTACTGAATCCCTACTTGGAACCAATTGTCGATCACGCAGTAGAGCGTGCGGTGTCGCTGGAGCGTTACAAAGCCGTTTCTGGAAAGTAACCACTCGATCACCCTGCGTGGGCCACTATCGGTAAACTACAAGGCAGAACCGTGATGCTTGACGACCGCAAAACAGCCATCCTCCGCGCCGTGGTGCAGGAGTACATCGCAACGGCGCAGCCCGTTGGGTCTTCGCACATCGCCAACACGGCCAACATTCAGGTTTCGTCGGCCACGGTGCGAAACGACATGGCGTTTCTTGAACAAGAAGGATTTCTAGCGCAGCCGCATACTTCAGCCGGTCGAATTCCTACCGATAAGGGATACCGATTCTTTGTTGATCATCTCACTCCATCGGGCAAACTCGAATCGGCGGCAACGCTGCGAGTGGGCGAGTTCTTCGACACCGCTCACGGGCGCCTTGAAGAGACATTGCAGCGAACCAGCATGTTGCTTGCGCAGATGACCAACTATGCCGCTGTTGTAATGGGCCCCAAAGCCGAAGTCGCTGTCGTGCGTTCGGTTCAAGTGGTTGGGCTTTCACCGCATCTTGCAACCGTGGTGGTTGTGTTGTCCAATGGCGCTGTTGAAAGCGAACCAATCGAATTAGCACAAGCAACTACAGACGAGACACTTGTGCTTGTTGCTCAGCACATTGCTAAGGCAATGGTCGGGTCGGCACTTGGGCAATCAGTTCCGCTCGCAACATCTGGGAATGTGCTCATTGACGCAATGAGCCAACAGATCCTGAATTCGTTTGGTACTCGACGCGTAGATGAATCGGTATTTGTTGGTGGTGCTTCGGCAATGGCAGAAGCGTTTGACGCCGTAGAAATTGTTCGATCTGTGTTGCACACACTCGAGCAGCAGTATGTGATGGTCTCACTCGTTCGCGACATGCTCAACAGGGGTCTTTCAGTGGCGATCGGCGCCGAACACGGCGTAGAACCACTTTCGGCATGTTCAGTCGTGCTTGCGCCCGTGATGGTGGACGGCAACAACCTAGGCACAGTCGGTGTCCTTGGGCCGACTCGCATGAATTATCCGCAGGCGTTGGCGACGGTAGAAATCGTGAGCGATCGTCTCGGACGTCGCCTCGCCGAAAGTTAGACCAACTATGGCTGAGGATTTTTACGCGCTACTTGGTGTTGCCCGAAGTGCAAACGCCGACGAGTTGAAAAAGGCGTACCGCAAGCGCGCACGCGAACTGCACCCAGATGCCAACCCTGGCAATGCCGAGGCAGAGGCAAAATTCAAGGAAGTATCGCGCGCGTACGAGGTGCTCTCCGATCCAGAGAAGAAGGCAAGATACGACCAATTCGGCGAGGCGGGCATTGGTGGTGGCGGTGGTGCAGGCGGCGATCCATTTGGTGGCGGAGCTGGCGGGTTCGGTGACATTTTCGAAGCATTCTTTGGCGGAGGAGGATCCCCATTCGGCGGCGGCGGTCAGCGCGGCCCAAGCGGCCCTCCGCGTGGTCAAGACGTCGAGGCGGTAGCCGACATTTCATTTGTGGACGCAGTGTTTGGTTGTAACAACGAAGTGAAAGTTCGTACCGCGGTGCGATGCGAAGATTGCAGCGGGTCTGGAGCAGAAAAGGGGACATCGGCAACTACGTGCACAGAGTGCAATGGTGCTGGCCAAGTGCGTCGCGTTCGTCAGAGCATGCTTGGTCAAATGGTGACGATGGCAGCATGCGGACGTTGCAGTGGTATGGGGCAGATCATTGCATCACCGTGCAACTCGTGCAGAGGTGAGGGCCGAAAGGTTAAGGAAGTTGCCTACACCGTCGACGTACCGGCAGGAATAGATAGCGGCCAAACCCTTCGCCTTACCGGCAAGGGTGCAGTTGGTGTGCGCGGCGGCGGTGCGGGCGATTTGTACGTTCACGTGCGAGTCGCCGACCACGAAACCTTTCGCCGAGAAGATGACGACCTCGTCACCGACGTTGTCATTTCTATTGCACAAGCAGCGCTTGGCACCCAACTTACGTTGGGCACGCTTGACGGCGACGAGGAATTAGTCATCCCCGCGGGCACTCAGCATGGTCGCGAGTTTGTATTGAAGGGGCGCGGAGTCACGAGGCTCACCAACGGCGGTCGGTCTCGTGGTCGTGGCGACTTGAGGGCGTACGTCGCTGTCGAAGTACCGACGAAATTGTCGAAAGAGGAAAGCGAACTGTTGCATCAGTACGCAAAGAAGCGCGGAGAACATGTTGCTGAAGAGGGCTCAAAGCTGAAGTCAAAAATCAAGTCAGCGTTCTTGTGAACGACGTATTGCGTCGCTCGGCGGCACATGTTTTTGTCGAATCGCTGAACAATCCTCAATTGGATGATTTGGATGTCCACCACTTACTAAAGGTTCTTCGAGTGAGGGACACCGACAGCATTTCCCTCAGCGATGGAATTGGCGGGTGGATGACTGCGACCTTGTCGAAAGACGCATCGCTCAAGGCAACTTGTGAGATTCAACGCATTGATGCGCCGCGTTGGCCATTGGTGGTTGCGTTTGCTCCGGTCAAGGGCGAGAAACCCGAAGTGATCGTGCAGAAACTGACAGAGATTGGGATTGATGAAATCATTCCGTTAACTCCAACTCGATTTTCTGTGGTGAAGTGGGATGCGGCACGTGCAGAAAAACTGCTCGAGCGATTGCAGCGTGTTGCTCGCGAGGCCGCCATGCAGAGCCGCAGGGTGTGGTTGCCCAAAGTTTGTGGTGTCACACCTTTGGCATCGGTATTGACCCAATACTCGGCTTCGCTGGCCGAACCAGGCGGCAAACCGGTTGACAGCAACGATCGATGCGTAGTGATCGGCCCAGAGGGTGGTTTTGCGCCAGAAGAGTTGGAGCAGTGCACCAAGCGCGTGTCCTTGGGCGAATCCATTCTTCGTGCCGAAACTGCTGCAATAGTTGCAGGTGCACTGATGAGCCGTTGTCGTAGGGAGATTGCGTGAGTATGGAACGAGGCGACCAGGCCGACGAACTGTCGTATGCGCGCATGGTGGGCGAGCGTTTGCGCGCAATTCGTCAGCAGAAAAACCTGTCCCTCAGCGATATCGAACAATCCACCCAACAGGAGTTCAAGGCGTCGGTGATGGGCGCCTACGAGCGCGGCGAGCGCATGATTAGTGTTCCTCGCCTCGAGCGCCTGGCAAGGTTCTATGGCGTCACTGTCGACCAACTGTTGCCGCGAGATCCGCAGCGTGAAGACGCTGCGCAACCGGGTGCTGCTGTCCCAAAGAAATTGCGAATTGACGTTGCCAAACTGTCAACTCGAGACGGCGCACAATTCAAAATGCTCGAGCGCTTACTGCGCATGATTCAGGTACAGCGGCAAGACTTCAACGGCAAAGTGATTACCGTGCGCGCAAATGACACTCGCGCAATCGCTGTCATGCTCGATGTCAGCGTGGACGAAGTTGGAGCAAAGCTTGCCGAACTCGACTTGCTATTCGTTCCGCCAACAACGTAGAACGATGCAACTCGCTGCTAACGCACACGGCGTGTATGTGCACATCCCTTTTTGCTCGAAGCGGTGCGACTATTGCGCCTTCGCCACTTTCACCGATAGGCATCATCTCACCAGTACATATTTGAAATCACTATCGCAACATATTGCTCGAAGAGTGGTTGAAGGAATGCCGCCAGCTACATCGGTCTTTGTGGGTGGTGGCACCCCAAGCATGGTTCCTGCCGAGGAGTTGATGGCGGTATTGAAAACAATTCCGCTTGCACACGGTGCAGAAATGACAGTGGAGTGCAATCCCGACAACATCACCTTGCCGATGATGAGGGAGTACCTGGCGGGCGGCGTCAATCGAATTTCGATCGGTGTGCAATCAACAGTTCCGCATGTGCTGGCGTCACTGGGGCGCACACACGACCCAGAGAATGTTCAACGTTCGGTCGCCTACGTCCGAGAGGCGGGCTTCTCTACCTTCAACTTGGACATCATTTACGGTGCAGCAGGCGAGTCGTTGGACGATTGGCGCACAACGGTTCGCGACGTGGTGGCACTCGACCCGCCGCACGTTTCCGCTTATGGGTTAACCGTAGAAGCCAACACACCATTGGCTTCGCAGACCGACCGTCATCCGGACAACGACGATCAGGCAGACAAGTACGAATTGGTGGACCAACTATTTAGCGACAACGGGTTAGTCAATTACGAAATCTCCAACTGGTCTAAACCTGGACACGAGTGTGCTCATAATTATCTGTATTGGTTGCAGGGAAATTACGACGGTTTCGGTTGTGCAGCGCATGCCCACATGGATGGTCGTCGTTGGTGGAATGTTCGAACCCCAGATCGATACATCGAGATGGTCGACGCCGGCCAAACACCAGAGTCATCCAGTGAGACGTTGGACGATTCCACGCGAAGGCTCGAAGCCCTTCAACTTCTCATTCGAGTTCGCGATGGCGTGCCGTCAAACTCATTTTCATCAGAAGATCAAGAGTTGCTAGGAGACCTCATTGTTTCTCGCGGAGATCGGTGGGTACTCACGAGGGCTGGTCGATTAATGGCCAATGAAGT
>CAINLH010000236.1 GCA_903850275.1 uncultured Acidimicrobium sp. | reverse complement strand
GTCAGTTGCGAAGAGGAACAATCACAATTCACTTCGCTCTACGGCAATGCTCCGGGTGCGATTGAAGTTGTTGCCCCTGGTGTGGAGCGCGCGTATTTTTCGCCAGGCGATCGTCGTGGCGCGCGCCGAGCACTTGGCTTAGGCGACAACCCGACGCTCTTGTTCGTTGGGCGAATTCAACCGCTGAAGGGTTTAGACGTTGCTGTGCAAACACTTGCAGCCCTCGATATGCCAGACGCGCAACTGATAGTTGTTGGCGGCGCAAGCGGAACAGAGGGTGAAAACGAAATGCGCCGTGTTCAGGCACTAATTGCCGAGCACAAACTGGAACGTCGCGTTCATTTCTACGAGCCACAGCCGCATCACTTGTTGTCCACGTTCTATCGCGCCGCAGATGTGGTGCTAGTGCCTTCGCGTAGCGAGAGTTTTGGTTTGGTTGCACTTGAAGCATCCGCAAGTGGCGTACCTGTTGTTGCCACTGGCGTGGGTGGCTTGCTCAACCTGATCGAACACGGCCGCACCGGATATTTGGTGCCCGCTCGCGACCCAAATCAGTTCGCCAGTTTCACGGCACGACTGCTGAACGATCCGCTGTTGGCACTTTCAATGGGCACTGCGGCGGCCGAGCGTGCAAAGTCGTACTCATGGAAAGCGGCGGCGGCAAAAGCCAGCCGCGTGTACAGCGAACTGTATGTTCGCGATTTGGTGGCGTGTAGTTAGTGAGCGATATCTATGACGACTCGGCGCGGGCACGGGTAGAACGACAGATAGACGAATGGCTTGCTGTCATGCGTCTGCATGATGAAACCATCGTGGCAATAGACCGCGGCGAGGTTGACGAATATCGCTGGTACCTGCGCATGCGGGGTGTTGAAAAAGAGTTCACCACCATTTGGATCACGCTCGGTCAACGAACGCTGCGATACGAGACATACGTGATGCCGGCACCGGAAGAAAATGCCGTGCAGTTGTACGAGTCGTTGCTTCGACGCAACGAGAAGTTGGTCGGTGCTCACTTTTCAATTGGCATTGAGGACGCAATTTTTCTGCGGGGAGAACTGCCGCTGTCGGCACTCAATGAGCCAGAGCTCGATCGGGTTGTTGGAACGCTGTACCAAACGGTGGAACAAGTGTTCCAAGGGCTGCTTCGCATTGGCTTTGCAAGCCGATTTGCCGAATAACACCCGTTGCCACTGATCACGCCTCGCGTACACATCAACTACGTGAGCCCGGGTCGGGTTCGATTGGGGAAGTCGAATTTCCGACTCGGGCCGCCATTCGCCCCACTTCGCTAGCCTGACAGCAATGACTTCGCCTGCTCAACACCAACCGATCACGTTCGTGGGTGGCGGCAATATGGGCTCGGCTCTTGTTGGAGGCCTCATCGCCGCGGGCTGGCCTGCAACGTCAATCACCATCGTCGAGCTGTCGGCGGATCGGCGCAATGCGTTAGCAACCTTGTTTCCGGGCGTCGTAACCAGTGCAGAAATTGGCCCGTGCTCGGC
>CAINLH010000235.1 GCA_903850275.1 uncultured Acidimicrobium sp. | reverse complement strand
GCAAGCGGCACGCTGGCTGGCCGATTGGGCAAAGATCAAGCGTTTGCAGTGACGCTCTTGGTTGGTGTGAGTGTGCTGTTCACTGGTTTCTTGGTGGCCAGCAACTCCACTCGTGTTCGCTCAACGCAGCGCGCGACGCAATACCTTGCCCGTGCCACCAGTTGGTAGCGACTCGACAATCAATACTTTCGACGGGCACTTGTAGCGCGCAACGTGTTTTTGACACCACTCGATCACTGACTCTTCGTCTAGGTATGCGCCCGATTCGAGCACGACGTATGCACGCACTGCTTCGCCAGTGTGCGGATGCGCCACGCCTACAACTGCCGACTGCGCAATGGCAGCGTGCGCGTTGAGCACACTCTCTACTTCTGCGGGATACACGTTGAAACCAGAAACAATGATCAGGTCTTTCACACGGTCGACAAGGAACAAATAACCGTCGTCGTCGCGAACCGCAACGTCTCCCGTGCGAAGCCAACCCTCTGGTGTAATGACGCGCGAAGTTGCTTCCTCGTCGCGCAGATAGCCGCGAAACACGTTGTCGCCGCGAACCCAAATTTCGCCAGAGTCTCCGCTTTCGGCGTCATCACCATTTTCGTCGACAAGCCGCAACTCGATACCCGGCAACACGTGCCCGATAGACCCAACATGCACGGTGCGACCAACAGACATTGAAATAACTGGCGACGCCTCGGTGAGGCCATAGCCCTCGTGCACTACGACGCCGCATTTGTCGGCAAGCATGCGCGTGATGTCTTCTGGCATTTTGGATGCACCAGTAAGCGCCAGGCGCACGGTGGAAAACGAGGCTGCATTAATGCCGGGCACTTGTGAAAGCGCAGTCCATACGGGTGGCGCACCCGGAACAACTGTGACACGCCGCTCGGCAAACGTTTCCAGCGCGGTTACTGGGTCGAAACGCTGCACCAGCACAACACTTGCACCAACGAACATCGACAGCCCAAGCACAACATTGAGCCCGAAAATATGAAACAGCGGCAACACACCAAACACCACATCCTGTTGATTGAGTGGCGAAAGCTGCATCAGTTGCTGCAAGTTAGTGAGCAGGTTGTGATGCGAAAGCATTGCGGCGCGCGGCGCACCTGCAGTGCCACTCGTAAAGATCAAGGCAGCAATTGCATGCTGGTCGACTTCAACGATGTTGGTGGGTGCGTGTTGCAGAAGCTGGTCGAATGTTTTTGCATTGACAACATCGTGGCCTTCAGCCGCGACAATCAATCGCAGTTTCTTGAAAGAGGATTGATCGATGTTGTTCCACGACGAAACGGCTGCAGGTTCGATGACAACCGCGCTTGGTTGCACCTCGTCTAGTTCACGTTGTAATTCGGCAGCAGGACTGATCAAGTTGAGCGGTACTGCCGCGGCGCCGATGCCGAGTGTTGCGAAATAGCTGACTACGAAATATCGACTGTTGCCGCACAGCAGCGCAACCGTGTCGCCCGCTTCAACGCCATTGGCCAGCAAAGCACCGCGCATGCTTGCAATGTCGCGCCTCAATTCTCCGTACGAAATTGCAGTACCGCGAAAAACCAGCGCAGTTGCCGTTGCTGGATGCTGCTCGACAATGCTGGCCAAATTCACTGTTGGTTATCTCCACACAATCGACAACATGCCGGCACCGAATATTGCGAGAAGTAATAGGCCGACGGCCACTGTGGTTGCTGGGCGCATAGAAGCAGATTACGCCCCTGGCGAACCAGGTGTTTGCTTCGAGCCGATTTGCACCGCAGTTGCAATGCCCTGGCCGGCCTGTGGATCGGGTTCGATGACCACAAGTTCGGTGGTGCCGAGATCCAGTTGTTGCGCGGCCGAGCCGCGGTCGATGCACAGAGCCAACATGCCGAACGAGTCGACAACAAGACCAAGCCCTGCTCCAATCTCTGAAAAGTTTCTGACAATCGGCACCGACCGCACCACTGGTTGCTGCCCCGCTGTTGCGGCAGTTAACGAACCAATCGTGACGCGCACGGGAGTACCCATGTGTGCGATTTCGTCGGGACCAACATTGAGCTGGCAATTACCAAAATGATCCACCCACGTCACTTCGGCCAACATCTTGCCGTGTTCTTCACGCGGCACGGGAACGATGCCTGGCAAAATACTTGCAACATCAATCTCGGTGCCTACTTCGCTCAGCGGGACACCGTTGCAAAGGTGCGCAGCAACTGAAGCAAAAATGTCGCGACCTGCAAATGTTGTGCCCGGTGCAGCCAAGTGGTATTCGGGTTTGTTGAGTTCGAAAGCCGCCTCGCCCCCGCCGGCAAGCGCCACGCCGGTTGCCAAAAGGCCATTATCAGGGCCTATCAAAATGCCGTCCCCGCCGCTGACGCTGACCGCAACGGCGCGACGAGCCGTGCCAACACCCGGGTCGACAATTGCCATAATCACGCCTTTAGGAACATAGGAAATTGCCCGTGCAAGTGCGAGCGAACCTGCGCGAACGTCGAATGGTGCAATGTCGTGAGTGATATCGATGACATTGACATGAGGCGCGATGTCTGCAACAACACATTTAACGATGCCGACAAACTCATCGGTGGTTCCGTAGTCGGAAAGAAATGAAATGTGATCAAACTTCTTGTTCATCGTGATCTCACGCTATGGCTTTTCGTGTGCAATGCACTTGTGCCGAGATAAACGAATGGGCCGGTGCCAACCCCCCGACGGCACCGGCCCAAACGGCGCACTCTTGCGAGCGCGACTCCTGGTTGGGGGGTTACCCCGTCCAGAGTTCGTGACTTGAGACATACCCTACGCATTTTTCACAAGTCTTCAAGCATCCCTGCGAGAAATTTTTCCGCGCCGTTAAGCGCCCATTTCCTTGCTTCGAGAAATTGCTGCCTTCACCGCAGCCCTGATTATCTCGCGGAAGCCTGCCCCCTCAAGTGAGGCAATTGCTGCCGCAGTTACGCCATTTGGCGACGTCACGTTGAGGCGCAACTGCTCGGGGGTTTCGTCCGACTGTTGCAAAAGTTTGGCCGAGCCCACAAGTAACTGACGGGTAAGTGCTTGAGCAATCTCTGGCGAAAGACCTTCCGCAACTGCCGCAGCAATCATTGCTTCGGCAAACAAAAATACATATGCGGGGCCGGAACCGGAAATTGCTGTCAATGCATCAATCAATTGTTCGTCGATGCGCACAACGGTGCCGACCGCGCCAAGAATTGTTTCGGCCCACACCATGTCGTCTTCGGTGCATTGCGCCGATATGCAAATACCCGCAGCGCCCTCGCCAACAAGTGCTGGTGTGTTTGGCATCGCGCGCACAACGGCGGTTCCACTTCCCGCTGCCTCTTGCAAAGTTGCAACACTGATACCTGCAGCAATGGAAAGAACACGCTTCGCGCCCGCCTTCGCCAGTTGCGCGCATGTTTGCGCTGCAAGAGGTGGCTTCACTGCAATAACACCGGCCGAGCACGGGCCAATTTCTGCACTGGTTACGACGCCCGGACACAAGGTTGCTAACGCATTGCGCCGATCCGCCGACAGCTCGACGATGGTGATTGACGTTGCAG
>CAINLH010000234.1 GCA_903850275.1 uncultured Acidimicrobium sp. | reverse complement strand
TGTGGCAGTGAAGCAAGCACCTCGGCGTTTGCGGGTGCCGTAATCGCGTCTTCATGCCAAAGTGCCCACTTGCCGTCCAACAGGGGCACGGCAGAAGAATGTTCAAGTTCGACATAACCCCTGAACGTGTTTTGCATTCGGTTTACGGAGCCACCCAGCGCACAAGCCAACACTTGTGCGCCAAAGCAAATGCCGATGTAGGGCTTGCCCGTCGCCACCCAGTTTGATACGGCGTCGATTTCGGCAATGGCAGGCGGCATGCAATGCCCTTCGGCCACCGAGTTCGGCGAACCCAAAACAATCAGCAAGTCGGCCTCTGGAATGCCGTGAAAATCCTCCCTATATATACGGGTCAGTGAAAACCCTCGGGCTTCCAGCCACAAGCCCACATTGCCCAGCTCCTGGGCCACGTGTAGGTGTGAGAGGACAACGGCAACAGGCACCCATGAAGAGTACCCGAGCGGCTTTCCTAGTTAACTAGAGGTACTGATTCGTCTACTCAGGAGCGCCCAATGACCAGCCGAACAACCCTCAAACAAATGTTCAAAGTGCTGCTTGGTGCAGCCGTTGTAGCCAGCACCCTGCCGTTCGCGGGAATTGCGCAAGCCGCACCAAGCGACACCGTCACGATTGGTTTCAGCCTTGAGCCAACCAACCTCGACATTTCGGGCACTGCGGGCGCCGCTATCCCCCAAGTTCTGTTGAACAATGTTTATGAAGGTTTGCTGCGCGTGCAGAACGACGGGAAGATTGTTGGCGCACTGGCAAAGACTTACACCACATCGGCCGACGGCAAGACATTTACATTCAATTTGGCTTCTGCCAAGTTTCATGATGGAAGTGCAGTTACTGCGAAGGACGTGGTCTGGAGTTTCAACCGCGTGCTCGACCCAGCATCGACCGCAGTGCTTCCGGAACAGAAAAAGCAATTTGCAAGCATCTCCACCGTGAAGGCCACTAACCCAAGCACAGTGGTGATCACGTTGAAGGATCGCGACAACGACTTCATCTTCAACCTGACCCAGCGCGGTGGCATTGTTTTGAAAACGGGAACTACCGACCTTGCCACCAAAGCAAATGGCACCGGCCCATTCAAATTCAAAACATGGAATCGTGGCAGCAGCATTACTTTGGTGCGAAATGATTCGTACTACGGCGCAAAGCCAACGATTAAAACTGCGGTGTTTCGTTACATCACCGATGCAACGGCATTAAGCAACGCAATGCTTTCCGGGCAGATCGACATCATGTCCACGGTGCAAGCACCAGAGTTGCTTGGAGTGTTTAAGGCAAAGAAGAACTTGACCGTGTATAGCGGCAGCACTAACTGCGAAGTAACGCTTGGTATGAACAATGCTCGTGCGCCATTCAACAACAAGCTGGTGCGCCAAGCCGTTCGCCAGGCAATCAACAAGAAGAATCTCATCAAGACGGCCTGGTCTGGTTACGGCCTCGAGATCGGCAGCTTCGTTCCCCCAACCGACCCGTGGTACGAAGACCTCTCTACCCTCTACCCATACGACGTGAACAAGTCGAAAGCGTTGCTCAAGTCGGCCGGTTACGCCAATGGTCTCACGATCAACTTGGACTTGCCGCCTATTGCTTATGCAACCAACTCCGGCGAATTCATTGCAGCATCGTTGGCAAAAGTTGGCATCAAAGTGAACCTCAAGCCCATTGCCTGGGGCGAATGGATCGACCGCGTGTTCACGAAGAAGGACTACGACATGACGATCGTTTGTCATATCGAATCCAACGACATGGCTATCTATGCCAACCCCGCCTATTACTTCGGCTACAACAGCACGACCTATCAAGGCCTCATCAAGAAGGCTGCTTCTGCCAAGACACAAGAAGCACGAGTAGAGAATCTCAAGAAGGCTGCTCGCTTACTTGCTGACGACTCGGTCAGTGATTGGCTGTGGCTCATCCCGAACCTGCAAGTTGCCAAGAAAACAATTAGTGGGATTCCGCTCAACACTGTGGGCGACGCCTACACAGTTGACAGAATTACAGTCGGCTGAACGCAGTTGTTTACGCCCTAAAGCGTGCCGCACTGTTCGCGGCCTCGCTCATCATCTCAAGCCTGCTTATTTTCTTTCTGCTTCGGCTATTGCCAGGCAATATTGCCCAGTCTCAACTGGGAATGAACGCAAGCCCCGAAGCGCTTGCGCAATTAGAGAGTGATTACGGCTTAGACAAGCCTGCAGTAGTGCAGTATGCCGATTGGCTGACAAAGGCCGTGCGCGGCGACTTGGGCACATCCATGCTCACGGGTGCCGATATTGCCGACGAGATTGCGGCGAAGGCAACAGTTACGTTGCCGCTTATTGCACTTGCGTCAGTATTTGCGTTGCTCATTGCGCTACCTGTTGGAATGTTGTCCGCATTGCGCCACAGGAAACTTGATGGCTTCGCATTGAACACCACTTCGCAGCTTGGCATTGCAGTACCCACGTTCTGGATGGGTGTGATGCTGATTTCACTGTTTGCGCTGCGCACTTCGCTCTTTCCTGCTGGCGGTTTCCCCGACGAGGGCTGGTCGGCTTGGGCCGAGTGCTTGCGGTCGCTTGCTCTGCCCGCCATCACGCTTGGCCTGGCGCAGGGTGCGGTGCTTGCACGCTTTGCACGGTCGGCCACGCTCGATGTGATGCAACAGGATTACTTTCGCACCGCGCGTGCGACCGGGCTAACACGAGCGAGGGCTCTGCACGTACACGGCGTTCGCAACGCACTCATTCCTGTGATCTCGGTGCTTGGTGTGCAGATATCGACGCTGATCGTTGGCGCAATTGTGGTGGAGAACGTATTTGCATTGCCCGGTATCGGGCAGATGCTGTTGCAAGATGTTGCCATTCGTGATTACCCGAAGGTGCAAGGCATCGCGGTAAGTGCAACTGCAATGGTTTTTGTGGTCGGACTGTTGATTGACGTTGTTATGGCTGCAGCCGACCCAAGGTCAAGGCGCACTTCATGAGGCAAAACCGAACTCTTATC
>CAINLH010000233.1 GCA_903850275.1 uncultured Acidimicrobium sp. | reverse complement strand
CGCACCTCGATTTTTACATTTCTTTCGCATTTTGGAAATTGGCATGCATCATCGAAGGCGTATATGCCCGTTATATTTCTGGCGCCATGGGCGAACACGACCCACAATCATTTGACGCCTTCAGAGTGCAGGTAGAAACGGCCGCCGCCAAAGCCGAGAGCTTGTTGGCGCGCCTACACTAAAGAACACAATGAGTAGCGCTTACAGCATTTCGCCAGATTTCAATAACACGCTGCCCCAACTTGAATCCCCACTTATGGTGGTGATGTTGCAAGGTTGGATTGACGCCAGCAGCGCAGCAGCAACGGCGATGGAGGCATTAGTTTCCGAAACTGGCGCAACCCAACTGCTCGAGTTTGACGCCGACACGTTTGTTGATTATCGAGCAAGACGACCAATGATGGAACTGCGCGACGGTGTTAATACGAAACTGGAATGGTCTGTACCTAAGTTGTTTCTAGGTAAAGACAAGAACGGGAAATCAGTCGTGCTGCTTACTGGCCCAGAGCCCGACTCGCGCTGGCAGCATTTTGCGGCGACAGTTGGTTCACTCGCCCAGCAGCTTGGCGTACGCCGCATGCTTGGGCTTGGCGCATATCCCGTCGCTACTCCGCACACCAGGGCTGTTCAACTTTCATGCACTTCACCAAACTCGGAACTTGTGGCAACGCTTCCCTATTTGAAGAGTTCGCTCGACGTACCTGCAGGAATGGAGGCGGCCCTAGAGCACGCAATGCATTCTGTGGGCATACCTTCGCTTGGCTTATGGGCCCAGGTGCCCCACTATGTGGCATCCATGGCATACCCCGCTGCAGCAGCAGCACTGCTTGGTGCCGTGTCCGACTCGGGCGACATCGAAATCGATATCAGCGGACTACTCGAGCAGGCCACAATTCAACGCGAGCGCCTCGACAGCCTTGTTCGCAATAACCCCGAACACGCGGCCATGCTGACACAGCTGGAACAAGTGTTTGATGAGGCGCACAGCGGCAACGGCCAATTAACCACCGGCTTCGGGGGTGTACCTCTGCCAAGTGGCGACGAGCTTGCTGCCGAACTAGAGCAATTCTTGCGGGAGCACCGCTCGGATTCCTGAAATAACGTTTGCCATGGTAATTTCTCCCACAGTTAATTGTCCGGGGGGATTCGATGAAGCAGGCGGCTCGCAAGGATTTTGTTGAGGCGTTTGCACGCGGCCTCGACGTAATCAAAGCATTCGACGAGCTGCACCCCGTACTTGGCATCTCAGAGGTTGCCGAACGAGCAAACCTCGCTCGGCCTACCGCTCATCGGTTCTTACTCACGCTCGAAGAACTTGGCTATGTGCGATCTACGCCGGCCGGCTACATGCTTACTCCAAAAATCGTGGATCTGGGCATGGCCTACATTTCGTCCCGCGGCATCTTCAATCTTGCACAAACCCACATGGAACAATTGGTGCGAGAGCTTGATCAATCGTGCTCGCTCACCCAGTTGGATGGCAGCGATGTTGTGTATGTTGCCCGCGTAACCGTACCCAAAATTATCCACTTGGCTGTAACTGTTGGAGCAAGGCTGCCCGCTGCTGGAACGGCAATGGGGCACGTGTTGCTTGCCGAACTAGATGACGAAAAGATTGATGAAGTCATCCAGACTCCAACGCTTTCCGTGTTTGTTGCCGTGCAGCATTACACCCGCGATCAGCTACTGGAACAAATCTACTTCACTAGGCAAAATGGTTACTCGATAAGCGACGAGCGACTCTCGTACGGCGTTCGTGCTGTGGCAGTACCCATCCGCGCAAGCGATGGATCTGTGCACTCATCCCTCAGCGTGGCGGCCCATGCAAATGCCGTAACAGTTGAGCAATTGAAAACTGAATATCTTCCCCGGCTGGTTAATGCCGCCACGGCCATTTCTCAAGACTGGGAACGATTCGCAACACTTCCTAATCGCGACGTCGCATCAATCGCAAGCTCCATACCGCCGCCATATGCACCTAAGTTGAGCCTATGAAACTTGACGGAGGCATTGCCTCAAATCTTCAGCACGCCGCCAAGAGCGCACAAGAGCTAGAGCAAGCCGGCTACACCGGCGGATGGACAGCCGAAACATCGCACGACCCCTTCCTGCCTTTGTTGCTTGCCGCCGAACACACCAGCACTCTTGAGATCGGCACCTCGATTGCAGTTGCATTTGCCCGCAACCCAATGACGCTTGCCAATACCGCATGGGACTTGCAGTCGTACTCTAAAGGTCGCTTCATTCTTGGCCTGGGTAGCCAAATCAAACCTCACATCACCAAACGTTTCAGCATGGAATGGAGCCACCCGGCGCCACGCATGCGCGAAATGATCCTTGCAATTCGAGCCATTTGGGACACCTGGATTACTGGTGCGCCACTCGAGTTTCGCGGTGAGTTTTATACGCACACGCTGATGACGCCATTCTTTACGCCAGACAAGAAGGATTTAGGCGACTTCGGAGTACCCAAAATTTTTCTTGCCGGTGTTGGCGAAATGATGACCGAGGTGGCGGGAGAAGTATGCGACGGCTTCATCTGCCACGGTTTCACCACCGAAAAATACCTGCGTGAAGTGACTATGCCTGCCTTGATTCGTGGCCGCGCTAAAGCCGGCAAAACTATGGATGGCTTCGAAATTGTTGGTCCGAGCTTCGTTGTCACGGGAAACAACGCTGCAGAAATGCAGCAGGCCGCTGCTGGCACGCGCCAGCAAATTGCTTTTTACGGCTCCACACCTGCCTACTCGGGCGTGCTCGAGTTGCATGACTGGCACGACTTACAACCCCAGCTCAATGCACTTTCTAAGCAGGGAAAATGGACCGAAATGGGCGACTTGATCACAGATGAAATCCTCAACACCTTTGCAGTTGTTGGAGAACCCGAGACCATCGCCCCCGAGTTAACAAAACGTTATGGCGACATCATCCAACGACTCAGTTTCTATGCGCCGTATGCAAGCGATCACAATCGATGGGCACAAGTAATCTCCGACATTAAATCGGCCTGACGCAAAAAACTTAAAATGAGTACCGACTTTCGGTTACGAATTCTCTAAGCCGTGCAACCACGCCTGCACATTGAGACCAAGATTTGCGAGGTCGTAGCCACCCTCTTGCAACACCACCGTAGGCAAACCCAAGCCTCGCACTCGGGCACCACTTCTGGAAAAACCGTCGCGCGTCACGGCTAAATCGCAGATTGGATCGGTGATAAACGTATCGAGCCCAAGCGAAACGATGAGCAGCGATGGGCCGAACGATT
>CAINLH010000232.1 GCA_903850275.1 uncultured Acidimicrobium sp. | reverse complement strand
CCCTCGGTCTCAGTCACCCAGTCGACGAGGCGGTTGTAGCGATCGTCGTAGCCCTGCAACACCGCCTTGACCACGGGGACTGCAAGTGTTTCGTGGAAAACAACGTGCAACAACGTGATGCCGGTGGTCTGTGAACCCTTTGTCTCGGGAACGAAAATAACGGTGCGGCCATCGCGTCGGCCACGAGCAACTAACACATTGCGGTCGGTTGCCACGCGGTGTTTTGTGCCAACAAGCGCACTGCTTCGCTCGACACTTGACGAAAGTTCGAGCGCAATGCCACCACGATCAACAATGCTCACCGTTGCGGTGTTGTTCTCGACGCTGCCATCGATTGCGTAACGAGTGAATCCGACTACTTCTTTCACCGCAGGGTCGAGATCGGCAATAATTTTGAGCGCCTTGTACGACAAACGGTCGCGCGGCACGCCAGCTGTCAGCACCTGCTGCACTGTTGCTCTGTCCAGGAGGCCCTCGTCGCTGCGGGAAATACCAACCGTCACTGTCTTTGCTTGGTGCTTAATCGCATCAACTGGCCGAGTGAGTTCGTCGATTGCTTTTGTCAGCGCACTGGTGAGGTCGTCAATCAGCGCCTCGGGCAATGCCACCTTGTCGCTGTTGGCTTGGTAAGCCTGGAGCGGCTCTGGCGCCATGGCATCGCGCAACATGGTGACTACGCGTACTGCGGTGGAAGCCTCCAAGTTGCCGTCGTAGCTTCCTGTAGCCAGCGCGTCGAAGAATCGTGTTGCAGGCGCGCCAATTTCGTTGCGCACTTTGACGAGCAATTGGCCGCCTACGCCGCCGCGCTCTACCGCGTGTTCCACCACTTCGCGGGCAGCACGCAATGGCCGTGCAAGTGCATCGATTGCAAGCGCGGCTTCGTAGCCAAACAGGTGGCCAACCATCACGCTCAAAATAAATGCAACGCTTGGGTCGACGCGAGGCACGGTAAGCACAACAGCGGCGGCCTCAAAACGATCTTCGCCTTCTGTGGCAATGACGATTGGCAGTGCTTTGTGCGCGCGATAAATCGCGATCTCTTTTGCAACGTCGGACGCCGTGCCGTCTTGCAAACCAGTGGCGCACACGATGATCATTGGTTCGCACGACAAGTCGATGTGCTTTTTATCTTCGGTGATATCGCAGGCGATGGATTTGTAACACAGCTCGCTCAATTTGATGCGAACTTCCTCGGCCGACACCGCGTTGAACCCGTTGCCAACCACCGTCCAGTACCTGCGTGATGGAGCAAAACTTCGAGCGGCCTGCGCAATGGCGTCGCGTGTTCCAAGCACGGTGGTGAGCGCTTCAGGAATGGTGCGCAACGCGGCGAGCAATTGATGGCGCTCGCTTGCGCTGCCCATAGCCAGCGCTTCCGCAATTGCACAGGCCATCAATGCGCCCGCAGCAACTTGGGAATAAAAAGCCTTGGTGCTGGCAACGCTCATTTCAACGTCGCGACCATCGGATGTGTACAACACGCCATCTGCTTTTGCGGCAAGTTCGCTGCCGCGTCGGTTAACAATCGCCAACACCGATGCGCCACGAGTGCGGGCCAAATCCACCGTGCGGTTGGTGTCGGTGGTGGTGCCGCTTTGGCTGATTGCGACGATCAGCGTGTCGGCCATGTCTAACTCCAGCTGGAACCCAGACAACTCGGTGGCGGGAAGCGCATCGACTTGCACGCGGTG
>CAINLH010000231.1 GCA_903850275.1 uncultured Acidimicrobium sp. | reverse complement strand
GGACGCTCGTCAATCAACAACACGATCAACTTCACTTCAGGATGATTGCGCTCGATGCTGGTTGCAATTGTCTTCATCACCGTCGTCTTGCCTGCCTTCGGTGGTGAAACGATGATGCCGCGCTGACCCTTTCCGATTGGCGCGATGAGGTCGATGATTCGAGCCGTCATGTTGTTTGGATCAGCCGCATTTTCTAGAACAAGGCGCGAATCTGGGAACAACGGCGTGAGATCTTCAAACCGTGGACGATTCTTTACCTTCTCGGCATCAACACCGTTGATGGTTGCAATGTCCAACATCGCAGGATTCTTTTCATTGCGGCCTGCAGGCTTCGACATGCCGGACACGAAGTCGCCTTTGCGCAAACCAAATTGACGCGTAAGTCGAACAGAAACGTACGAGTCTTCGCGGTTTGGCAAATAGCCGTTAACACGCAAGAAGCCGTAGCCCTCGTCGCGCAAGTCGAGGTAACCGGATACCGATACTGGTTCGGTCGAAATCGGCTCGTTACTTACTTCGGGCTCGTTCAATTCGTAACGGTCATTGCCCTGTGGGCCCTCGTCGCGCGGGCCTTTACCGCGGCGTCGACGATTGCGGTTGCGGTTGCGGTTCGGGTCGAACGGCTCGCGGTCGTTTCCACCTTGGCGATCGTTCCCACCTTGGCGGTCGTTGCGATTGTTGTTGCGGTTGCGATCGTTGTTGCGATTTGGGTTGTAATTCGGGTTGCGTTCGTTTGCTCGCTCGTTGTTGTGACGACGTGCTTCCGGAGCAACAGGCGTGCCTTCGTGCTCAGCCAATTCGATTTCCCAGTCGGCAAGTGGTTCGCCGTCGGCGCCCAACATTGGGCCCTTTTCGGCTGCCGGTGCGGCTTCTTTCGGTGCTGCGGCAGATTTTGCCGAAGCTTTTGCCGCAACTGGTGCGGCTGGTTTGGTCTGCTCAAGGATCATGTCGATGAGTTCGGCCTTTTTCGCACGTGATGCAGATTTGACACCAAGCGCGGCGGCGATCGCCACCAACTGCTCGCGGTCTTTTGCTTCTAATGCGGATTGTTCTAGGGCTCCATTAGCCACAGGTCCTGCTTTCACGGGCATTCACAGAAATCGTGAGATGCCCTTTCAACCACAATTGCTTGACGCGATACTTTGGCGCCGCATGTTGCGGGGGCTTCGCTCGGGAATCCGAGTCGTTACTGATGATAGCCGATTGATTAGCCGCGTTACAACGCGGAAGCCAATTTACGAATGGTGGCTTGCGACAAATGCCTCGACAGCCTGCAAGTCATTGGGCAAATTGACGATTCGCTCGTTGCGCTCGAATAGGTCGGCTACGTGTTCGGGCAAGCCTGGGCGCACTCCGGTGGCCTTTTCGACCGCGTCAGGAAACTTGGCTGGATGCGCAGTTGCCAGTGTGATCATTGGTGTGCCGCGAACCGCAAACTCTTCGGCAGCGGCAATGCCAACGGCGGTATGTGGGTCGACCAACATCTTGTGTTCGTTATACATCCGCTTCATCACTGCAAGTGTTTCGCTGTCGGTGCTGCGATGTGCTCTGAAAGTTGGCGTGATCCATGTGGAGTATTGGTCTGGCTCAACCATCAACTCACCATTTGTTCGGAATCGTTGCAACTGTTGTGCAGTGGCCGAACCATCTCGGTTGTTCATTTCAAACAGCAACCGTTCAAAGTTTGACGACACCTGAATGTCCATGCTTGGGCTCAACGTTGGAACCACTGGCTGCATCGACATTGCCAACGAGTCGAAGAAGCGCGTGAGAATATCGTTGCTGTTCGAACCCACGACAAGCTTGTCAATCGATGCACCCATTTGTTTTGCAATCCAACCAGCAAGCACGTTGCCAAAGTTCCCTGTGGGAACACTGAACGAGGCCTTGGCACCCAACGACTGCAGTGCAGTGAAGTAATAAACAGTCTGCGCCATAACACGAGCCCAGTTGATGGAGTTAACGGCCGACAACGAATTGGCGTCTCTAAACGGAGCGTCGTTGAACATTGCTTTCACCAAGTCCTGGCAATCGTCAAATGTTCCGTCAATCGCCACGCAGTGCACGTTGGGCGATTCGACAGTGGTCATCTGCCGACGTTGCACATCGCTCACACGACCGTTCGGGTACAAAACCACGATGTCTACATTGCTGCAGTGCTTCACGCCGTCGATCGCGGCACTCCCCGTGTCGCCACTCGTTGCACCAACGATCATGACTCGCTGATTTCGTTGCGTTAATACGTGGTCGAACAGTCGGCCGATCAATTGCAGCGCAACATCTTTGAATGCAAGCGTTGGGCCGTGAAACAACTCGAGCAAGTACTGCTCGGGGCCAATTTGCACAAGTGGCGCTACGTCCGGATGCCTAAACGACGAGTATGCCTCGTCGCAAAGTTGCGAAAACACGGCCGCATCAATTTCGTCGCCTACAAACGCCTGCATAATGTGAGCGGCTTGATGGGCATAGTTGCTTGTGGCAAGAGGAGTTACACGCGGCCACGATTGGGGCACATACAAACCACCATCGGTAGCAAGGCCTGCCAACAGGGCGTCGCAGAAACCTAGTTCGGGCGCACTGCCGCGGGTCGAGATGTAACGCATAACTCGGTCAATCGTAATCAGTCGGCGATTACGCGAAGTAGTGCGCCAACGTGCATCACTACGTCAAGATTGCGCAATTGCGCAATACACGCTTGGACGGCAGCTTCGCTTGCCATGTGAGTGAGAAAAACCAGCCGTGCACCACTGCCGATTCCGTCTTGTTCGGCTGCCCGAATGCTGACGTTATTGCTCGCAAAAATGCCCGTGACCGCGTGCAATACGCCAGGCTTGTCGGCCACTTCAAGTGGGATCAAATACTCACACGAGGTTTGCGCCATTGGTAGCAACTTGGCTTTTGTCAGCACACCAAGCGTTGCGTGCGCACCTTTATTCAAGTTGATCGCGGCATCAATCACATCGCCAAGCACCGAACTTGCCGTTGGGTCGCCACCAGCACCGCGGCCGTAAAACATCAACGAACCCGACGCTTCGCCATCTACAACAACGGCGTTAAACGCATCGCGCACGGAAGCAAGTGGGTGGTGATGCGGCACCATTGCCGGATGCACACGCACCGAGACCGAACCACTGGAGTTTTCCAATTCGGCAATCGCCAAAAGCTTGACCGCGTAGCCAAGACGATGAGCAATAGCGATATCTGCTGCAGTGATTTTGGTAATTCCTTCGCTGTACACGTCGCCGGCAACAACGTTTGCGCCAAAAGCAATGCTCGCAATAATTGAGATTTTTGCAGCTGCGTCCAAACCTTCTACGTCTGCCGTTGGGTCTGCTTCGGCATAACCAAGTTGTTGCGCGCCAGCAAGCGCATCGGCATAACTTGCTCCGTCCTCGCTCATTTTTGTGAGGATGTAATTGGTTGTGCCATTGACAATGCCAAGCACTCGTCTAATTGGTTCACCACGCAAACTCTCGCGCAGCGGGCGAATAAGAGGAATGCCGCCACAAACAGCCGCCTCAAACAACAAGTCGATGCCAGATTTGTCTGCTGCAGCAAACAATTCCGCACCGTGCGTGGCAATCAGTGCCTTGTTAGCCGT
>CAINLH010000230.1 GCA_903850275.1 uncultured Acidimicrobium sp. | reverse complement strand
GCCAAATAGGGATCCTTGGCCTGTTTTTGTCGGATCGCAACACGTTGGTTCGGTGACTTCTGCGGTTTGGTCTCCTCGATTGCAGACGAATGTTTCACTTGGCCAAGTGCAGACGAAGTACACGCCAATCGGAACGAAACTCACTGTGGAGACACCTGACGGAACGAGAGCTGCAACAATCTCGACAGTTCCTTTTCCGGGTGCGTCAGCAAAATCTTGAATCGAGTTTTAGAAATTCGGGGCATCGAAATTGCTGTCAATGAGATTGGACAGGGAACGCCGTTACTGGTGATTCATGGGTGGTCGGCGGACCACCGATACATGGCTGCAGACATTGAGCCAAATTTCTCTCCAGCGTCTTCTTGGAAGCGAATTTATTTCGATCTTCCTGGCCACGGAACGACCATTGCTCCGAGCTGGCTCCAAACGCAATCACAGATGATCGAGATTGTCGTGGAACTTATTGAACAAGTGGTTGGCCAAGAGAAATTCGCGGTCATTGGAAATTCTTATGGTGGTTATCTGGGTCTTGCATTAGTGCGTTTGATGCCTGGAAGACTATTGGGAGCAGCACTAGTCGTGCCTGACTTGCCTGATGAAACAAATCTGCGCGAAGTTCCCGAGAAGATAACGCTACGCAGCGACCCGAGCTTGTTCCATGACTTGGAGCCTGATGAAGAGTGGATACCGTCAGGGCTCGTCGAGCACAGTACGGATGCTCTCAATCAGATACGGCTTACGGATATGCCTGCGTACCGCGTGGCGGATTATGAGTTTCTTGCTCGACTGAACGTACAGTATGTTTTGCCGCCAGAGTTGCGGGTAACGGCGGACCCTTTTGAACAACCAAGTTTGATTGCGCTTGGACGTCAAGATTCCACAGTTGGCTTTGCGCGGCAACTGGGCTTGATGGGGGAATTTCCCCGAGCCACTTTCGCTGTCGTTGATTTTGCTGGTCATTATTTGGGCCGGGTTGAGAGACCCCGGGTGTATAACGCTCTTATTGCCGACTGGATCGAACGTATGGACCTGGAGTCGCGTTAGCCCTGTTACACCCCGTAGGCATGCTTCCTATGTGTGCAATTCACGTACACATGTCATCCAAGAACCGAAATAAACGCCTACAGCCAGACACAACAGGGAGACCAATATGAACCAGCCAAACCGAACCATCACCATCAGTCCACAGAGCCCGTTGGTCATCAGTTGCGACACCTGCGTCATGCGCAGCACCGCGGCTTGCGACGACTGCCTTGTCACCCACATGTGTGGCGATGCACAACAAACTGCCGTAGTTTTCAACTTCGAAGAGCAACGAGCACTCAGGTTGCTCGCAAATGCCGGAATGGTGCCTACGCTTCGGCATCGTGCCGTTAGCTAAAAATCCAACGCTTCCCGAAGCCTTCATCGATACCTATACGGCCGATGTGCTCAAGGTGGGGCGGGCGGGTGGTCTCGATCAGGTTGGTGTTGCACCAGCCGACATCTTCTTGCAGGCTCGAGCAGCACTGATCGAACGGAAGTCCCGTGGTCTGCACGACACCATGGAGTTCACCTATCGCAACCCAGAGCGATCAACCGACCCACGCATGGCTTTGCCAGATGCGAAGGCCGTGATCGTTGGGGCGTACTCGTATTCGCAACCGTTGACGCAGGCCCCAAGCACACCCAGTTCGCGCATTGCTCGCTATGCACAGCGCGACTACTACGCCGAGCTCGAACTTGGGCTCAACGCCATGCGCGACAAACTTCGCGACGAAGGTTGGAAGGCAGTGGTGTTTGCCGACGACAACTCGTTGGTCGATAGAGGAGCAGCACACTTGGCAGGGCTGGGGTGGTTTGGTAAGAACGCCAACCTTTTGTTGAAGGGACACGGAAGTTTCTTTGTGCTTGGCAGCGTTGTAACTAATGCGCCACTGCGAGCGAGCACTACTCAAGTAGATGATGGTTGCGGGGCGTGCAAGCGTTGTGTCGATGCGTGCCCGACTGGTGCCATCGTTGAAAACGGGGTGGTGGATGCAGCAAAGTGTTTGGCTTGGTTGATTCAAAAACCCGGTGTGTTCGACAGGCAATATCGAGTTGCGCTTGCTGATCGTATTTATGGATGCGACGACTGCCAAGAGGTTTGTCCGCCTACCCAGCGCCTCAGCATCACGAAGAAACAGAATGCGGAAGTTCGGCAGTGGGTGCCCATATTGCAATTGCTCAACATGGACGATGCTGCGCTCTTAAGCAATTTCAAACATTGGTACATCACCCATCGCGACCCGACATGGGTGAGGCGCAACGCTCTCATCAACTTGGGCAACATCGCGGATGGCTTGGATCTAGATGTCCAAAAAGTACTTGTTCGGTATCTCAACCATCCGCAACCGGTGTTGCGTGCACATGCGGTCTGGTCTGCTGCTCGACTAAACCTTCGACACCTCATCAATTTTGCGGATGACGATCCACGCGTGGCCAACGAATTGCGGTCGCTACCAGATCCACGCTGAAATGCCTGCCAGTATTGGTGCACCGTTATGAAGCATCTGTTGGTCACCAATGATTTTCCGCCCAAGATCGGTGGCATTCAAAACTTGTTATGGGAATGGTGGCGTCGTCTGCCTCCCGATTCGTTTGCGGTGCTCACGTCACCGCATGTCGGTAGCGAACAGTTCGATGCGCAGCAACCTTACGAAATCCGTCGAACCCGCGAACCCGTGTTATTGCCGCACCCTTGGATGGTGCACCGCATCAATCAGATGGCAAAAGAGGTTGGTGCGGAAATGGTTGTGCTCGATCCTGCGGTGCCGTTGGGCATCGTTGGCCGATCGTTGCAATTGCCGTACATGGTGGTGTTGCACGGGGCCGAAGTAACAGTTCCAGGCAGGTTGCCACTTTCAAGATTTGTATTGGGCAGAGTGTTGTCTGGCGCAACTCACATCATTGCGGCCGGTGGGTACCCAGCTGCTGAGGCAAGAAATGTGGGTGGTGATGCCTTGCCGATAACGGTCATTCCGCCAGGCGTCGACACCGTTCGCTTCGCTCCGCTTTCAGAAAGTGAAAGAAAGAGTGCTCGCGAAGAATTCGGTGTTGCGCAAGATGCCGAATTGGTTGTTGGTCTCAGCAGGCTTGTGCCGCGAAAAGGTTTTGACACGTTGATCAAGGCCGCGTCGGTTGCGGCTGCTCATCGACCGAAGTTGCAGGTGCTCATTGGCGGCACTGGCCGTGACGGCGACCGCTTAAACAAATTGATTCAGTCGAGGCGTGCACCAGTGAAACTAATCGGTCGAGTTTCGGATGAAGCGTTGCCTCGCTTTTACGGTTGTGCCGATGTCTCTGCCATGTTGTGTCGATCTCGATGGGGCGGTTTGGAACAAGAAGGTTTCGGGATTGTGTTCTCTGAAGCAGCCGCATGCGGAGTGCCGCAAATCGCTGGTGACAGCGGCGGGGCAGCGGAGGCCGTTGTCGACGGTGTTACAGGCATCGTGGTGAGTAATCCAGAATCGGTTGATGATGTTGTTGTCGCGCTCAATCAGTTGTTGTCAGATCCAGCGAAGCGAGCGGCAATGGGCGAGGCTGCTCGAATTCGG
>CAINLH010000229.1 GCA_903850275.1 uncultured Acidimicrobium sp. | reverse complement strand
CGGCTGCCGGCAAAATCGAGTGCCTCGTGTTGCTTGGCGCCGACCCACTGCGCGACGTGCCCGACGCCGACTTGGCCCGTCGTGCCATCAACGGCGCACGCAACGTCATTGCCATCGACACCTTCATCACCGAGTCGTCATCGCAAGCAAACATCATTTTCCCTGCCGCCGCCTACGGCGAAAAGGTTGGCACCACAACAAATATCGAAGGCCGAATTAGTGACGTGGCCCAGAAAATTACGCCAAAGGGAACATCGCGCCCCGACTGGATGATTGCCGTCGAGTTGGCAACCGAGGCGGGCATCGAATTGGGCTTCGAGTCGTACGCCGATGTTCACAACAAAATGGTGGCAACCGTTGCCGCATTCGCGCCCGCAGCCGACGCACGTGCAGTGCGCCACGACGGCGTCATGATGCAGCACCCGGCTCCAATCACTATGGCGCGCGCACCGTTTGCAGCACCAGACCGAAACTCGTACGACTACCGCGTGGTCATGTTCCGCAAGTTGTACGACGCAGCAATCGGCACGGCCAACAGCCCGTCACTTGCACACCTGGCACCAGGCGCTGGTGTCACCATTCATCCGCTCGACCGCGCCCGACTTGGCGTGGATATTGGCAACAACGTCAAGGTCACCTCGCCCCGAGCAACAGTGCTGCTGCCAATTTTTGAAAGCGAAGACGTACTCAAGGGAACTGCGCAGATTGCGTTCAACCAGCCTGGCGCCGACGCCCGCGAACTTATTGATGGCTCGAGCCACGTGTGCGACGTGCGAATCGAGAAAATCGCATGATCAACATCTTCGCGATCGACCCACTGCTCGTAGGCGACTTGCTCTGGACACCGCTGCTCATCGTGTTACTCAAAGTGTTGGCCGTGTTTGTTACAGGCCTCGTTGCAACCATGCTCATGGTGTGGTTCGAACGCAAGGTTGTTGCGGGCATGGGCAACCGCATCGGGCCCAACAAGGCCGGCCCATTCGGTTTGCTGCAAACACTTGCCGACGGCACCAAGTTGTTTTTTAAGGAAGACCTCATCCCCGAGCGCGCCGACCGTTTTGTTTTCAAACTCGCGCCGTTCCTTTCGTTTGTTCCCGCATTCCTTTCGTTTTCAATCATCCCGCTCGGCGGCGATTATCGCGACGGCAACGGCGGCATGGTCTCATGGTTTGGCGAGCAAACCCGCGTGCAACTTGCCGACCCACCGGTTGGCGTGTTGTTTGCACTTGCAATCTCCGCAATCGCCGTCTACGGCATCATGCTTGCCGGTTGGGCCAGCGGTTCTAAATATCCACTGCTTGGTTCTGTGCGCGCATCTGCACAGATGGTCAGTTACGAAGCATCGCTTGGCATGTCGTTGGCAACCGTGTTCCTCGTTACCGGCACGTTGTCCACGAGCGGCATCGTCAATGCGCAAGGCACGTTGGGCACGTGGAATGTTGTCGCAACTGGCTTAGTTCCATTCGTCATCTTCTTCATTTCGGCAACTGCCGAGCTCAATCGTCCGCCGTTCGACTTGGTGGAAGCCGAACAAGAATTAGTCGGCGGCTTCAACACCGAATATTCGTCCATTCGTTTCGCCTTGTTTTACCTCGCCGAATTCATGAACACCATCACCATGAGCGCGCTCATGGTCACGCTGTTCTTCGGTGGCCCGCAGCCAATTGCGTTCCGCGGCGTCGTGCTCGACATTCCGCTCGTTCCAAACGGCCTGGAAGGCAGCATCTGGCTGTTCTTGAAAGTGCTTGTGTTCCTCTATGTATATGTATGGCTGCGCGCAACACTGCCGCGCTTCCGTTACGACCAGCTGATGAACCTCGGTTGGAAGGTGCTCATCCCCGCATCACTTGGCTGGTTCATGCTGCTTGCCGCACAACGCCTTGGCCGTGATCAGGGCTGGAACACCATTGCCGTCACTGTTGTCTCAGTCGTCGTGCTGGGCATTTGCTACGTGTTGTTGCAACTGGCGTTTAGTGTCAGCGCCAAACAGCGCGAGGCGGAAGGGTCGATGTTCTAATGGGTTACTTCGGAGGCTTCCTCGTCACCATGCGTCAGCGTGGCGGAAAAAATCAGGTGACCACGCAGTATTCGGGTGGCCGCGTTCGCCGCAAAGCCATCAGCAAATCGAAGACGGGCGAGTCGTCGAAGCGCGCCGAAATCATGGACGAAAAGATTGCCAAGCCCGAGCGCCTGCATGGCCGCCACGTGCTGAACCGCTACGAAGACGGCATGGAGAAGTGCATTGGCTGCGAGTTGTGCGCTGCGGTTTGCCCCGCAAAGTGCATTCACGTTCGTGGCGCCGACAACAACCCAGAAAATCCAACTTCGCCAGGCGAGCGCTTTGGCTGGATCTACGAGATCAACTACCTGCGCTGCATCCATTGCGACTTGTGCGTGGAAGCATGCCCAACCGAAGCAATCACCGAATCAAAATTGTTCGAGTTCTCGTTTACTAATCGCCAAGACGCCATTTATACAAAGGCCGAATTGGAGGTAGGCGACGACGGGAAACCACAGCACCTGCCGTGGGAAGACTGGCGCCCTGGCGAAGACGAACACACCTCTGCATGGATGCGCGCAACCGCGCCATCGGGCGACGCAAGCTTCGAAGGCGTTGTTGGCTGGAGCGGCGAATTGGGTTACGGCGTGCGTGCGCCAGAACAGCCGAGCGCATAATGGAATTGTTCGTATTCGTTTGCGCCTCAATCATGATTCTTGTTGGCGCTATCGGAGTAGTCGTTCGTAAGCACCCCGTGCACGCAGCACTCAGCCTCGTGCTTACGTTGTTCGGAATTGCCGTGTTGTTCGTGGCGCAAGAGGCCGAGTTTTTGGCAGCCGTGCAAGTCATTGTTTATGCGGGCGCCATCGTGGTGCTGTTCCTCTTCGTGATCATGTTGCTCGGTGTCGACCGCGTTGAAGAACTGCGCACCGAGCCAATTGCTGGCCAGCGCTGGATCGCCGCGTTTGTCGGTGTTGCAATGCTCGGCCTACTTGTTGCCGCCATCGTCACTGGCGCCGAGGCTGTCATCGGCCGCGGCGACGGAATTGCCAGCAACATTGCTGGCGATAACTCGGATGCCAACGTTGCTCAACTTGCCAACTCGGTGTTCTCCGATTATGTATTGGCATTCGAACTGACCTCAGTGCTGCTTGTTATTGCAGTCGTCGGAACCGTGTTGCTTGCTCGCAAACGTAAGGGCCAGAGGGTGGTCGCACCGTGAACGCGCTAGTCATCGTTCCCACCACCATGTGGTACTTGCTGCTGTCGGCAGTGCTGTTCACCATTGGCACCATCGGCGTGCTTGTGCGCCGCAACCCGCTGGTGTTGTTCATGTGCATCGAACTGATGCTCAATGCCGTCAACTTGTCTTTCGTTGCACTCGGCCGGCGCCTTGCCGACATCAACGGCCAGACCATCGTCTTTTTCGTGCTTGTCGTTGCCGCCGCCGAAGTGGTGGTTGGCCTCGGCATCATCGTTTCAATCATGCGCCGCCGCAGTGGCGTCACCGTCGACGACCTCGCCGAGTTGAAGGGTTAAGCCATGACCGACTTGCTGTGGCTCCTTCCCGCATTTCCTCTTGTTGGTGCGCTCGTCATCATGGTGTTTGGCCGCCGAATGGGCGAGCCGCGCTCTGGCCTGTTTGCAAGCGCGATGCCCATTGCCTCATTCCTCGTCACCGTCATGGTCTACTTCGACTTGCTCTCGCGCCCATCCGAAGAGCGCTCCACGGTCGTCACCTTGTTCGAATGGATGCCAGTCGGCTCGTTGCATATCGACTTGGCGCTCTTGGCCGACCCGCTGTCCATCACCATGGCGCTGTTCATCACCGGCATCGGTTCGCTCATTCACTTGTATGCAGTTGGCTACATGCACGGCGACCCAAAGTTCTCCAAGTTTTTCTTGTATCTCAACTTGTTCGTGTTCTCCATGCTCATGTTGGTGCTTGGCGAAAACTTGCTGGTCACCTTCCTTGGGTGGGAGGGCGTGGGTGCATGCTCGTACTTCCTTATCT
>CAINLH010000228.1 GCA_903850275.1 uncultured Acidimicrobium sp. | reverse complement strand
GTCGCTCAGACCCAAGCCGAGCGTGACCAAACCGATTACTTGAACAACAATTGTGCGGATGCGTTCGGGGATCCGATCGCCAATGATCAACCCGACCGAGCCACCCAACAAAACCGTGGCAGTATTGATCAATGTTCCTAAACCAAGCATCGCCAAACCTTACATGACGTTCATTTTTGCCCTTACCGCTGCTCTGTTCTACGGCGTAGCCGATTATTCGGGTAGTAGGGCGTCCAGATTTGCGAATTCCGCATCGATCACATTCTTCGGTCAAGCCACGGCCTTCGTGGGTATCGGTATCTTTCTGATCTTTATCCGTACTCCTGTCATGCCATTGGAAAGTTGGCTTTGGACTACAGGCGGTGGGTTCGGTGGCGCAATCGCACTTGTGGCCTTTTACAAGGCCATGTCGCTAGGTTCCATGACCGTCATCGCGCCGATAACTGCCGTAATCGGGCTTTCGGTTCCCGTTATTGCTGGTGTCCTTTCAGGAGAACGTCCTAGCGGTTCTGCATGGATCGGAATTCTGTTGGCCGTCATTGCGGTCGCGCTTGTTGCCGACGTACTCGATAAACATGATCTTCCAACTTCTGGACGCGTTATCTGGATGGCAGTTGCAGCTGGTATCGGTTTTGGAATGATCTTTGTGTGCATGGGCAACGCAAGCCACGATCATGGTTTGTGGCCACTGTTTGGTCAACGCCTGGTAAGCGTTCCTACTGTCGCAGCAATCGCCTTGGTTCAGGCAAGGAAGTTAAGCGTTCCAAAGAATGTTGTTTTGCTCTCCATTGCAGCCGGAGTACTTGACACATCAGCAAACGGCCTCTATTTGCTAGCCACGCATACTGGAATGATGTCAATTGTGTCTGTTGTGGTCGCTATGTATCCCGTTGCAACGGTGTTTTTGGCAATGACACTTGACCACGAGCGCCTCCACAAATCGCAAGGTGTTGGCCTTCTTCTTGCAGTAGTTTCTCTCGCTTTAGTCAGTCTCTAAGTATTGGTCGGGCTGGCGGGATTTGAACCCACGACCTCTTGTCCCCCAGACAAGCGCGCTAACCAAGCTGCGCTACAGCCCGTACGTTCTTGAGGCTATCGCGCTCAGTCGTTAACGAAAGAGGTCGACAACACGCCAAGCGAGGTACAAGACCAAAGCACCGACGAGCAGCTTGAAATGCCAAGGTACGGAAACGTCTTCGTCATTTGAACCTCGGGCCAAACTCTTCAAATCGAGATTGCCCGATGTGATCGAGCCATTGATGTTCGTGTTTGCTACGACACGATTGCACGATGGACAAGATCCATCTACATTCATGGCAGATGGCGCCAGATACTTAGCGCATACTTCACACCAGGGCATTACTACTCAATCCGCTCGTTTTCTCACGCGCATCTTGATAGGCGTCGAACCAAACTCAAATTTCTCACGGATGCAACGCTCCAAATAGCGAAGGTAGGGCTGAGGCAATTCGCGGTTAACGAACAAGGTAAAAGTCGGAGGGTCTGAAGCACCTTGCAATGCGTACAGCACTCTTGAGCCGCCACCCGCCGGGTGCTTCTGTTGGGCCTCGGCGATAACACGATTGACGTCCTTGGTGGGTACGCGCTTGTGATACGTCTCGATACTGTCCTGAAGAATTGGAACCAAACGATGCACGCCCTTACCTGTCAATGCAGACATCTTCAAGATCGGCGCATCTCCGATGAAGTACAACTTACGCACCATCTCGGTATCAATGTAATCACGTTGCTCCGCATCAAGCATTTCCCACTTGTTCAGTACAACCAAAACAGGGCAACCAGCAGCGTCAATGCGCTCGGCCAAGCGTTGGTCTTGGTTTGTGATGCCTTCAAGAGCGTCGATCACCAAGATGGCAACATCTGATTCATCGACTGCTCGTAGCGCACGAACGAACGAGTAGTACTCCGCCGAGTCGTCAACCTTGCTTTTGCGTCGCATACCCGCAGTATCAACGAACATGATTGGTCCATCTGGCGTTTCCACCAAAGTGTCAATGGCGTCGCGAGTAGTCCCTGGCATGTCGTGAGTAATTGATCGGTCTTCGCCAACCAAACGGTTGAAAAGCGTGCTCTTGCCAACATTGGGGCGACCAACGATGGAGACGCGAGGTGTTCCCGACTGACGACGATCTGTTGAGACGACTTCTTCAACCACATCGTGAGCGTCAATCTTTTCGAGAATGGTGTCGAGCAAGTCTCCTGATTTTCGACCATGAAGAGCCGAAACTGGCACGGGCTCGCCGAATCCGAGCATCATGAAATCCCATTTATCTGCTTCTCGGCGATCGCTATCGATCTTGTTGGAAACAACAATTACTGGGCATGAAACTCTTCGCAACCACATGGCAATGGCCTCATCGTCATCTGTTACGCCGACGGCAGTGTCCACGATGAACAGGACTAAGTCGGCGGTGCGTGCGGCTTCTTCGACTTGCAAACTCACTTTTGCATCCAGCTCATCGCCATCTGGCATCCAACCGCCCGTATCAACCAAGTTGAAGCGCTTGCCCGTCCATTCCACTTCGCGCTCAAAACGATCGCGGGTAATACCTGGCTGGTCCTCAACGATGGCTACTTGGGAACCCAAAAACCGGTTGAACAGTGTGCTCTTGCCCACATTCGGTCGACCGACGATGACCACGGTAGGAAGAGGGTTTGTCACCCGCTCATTGTACAAGCCCTATGAAGTAAAGGGACAGAAGTTGAATTCTCCACCGTGACGCAACGACCGAACGATGACGCGAAATGTAGCGAGGTTGATGTTGTTCTGCTTGCAGCCCCCCGCGGCTTCTGCGCTGGCGTAGAAATGGCGATTAAGGCACTCGCGTGGATGGTGCGAACATTCCCCGCTCCCGTTTATTGCTTCCACGAGATCGTTCACAACAAATCGGTCGTGAAGAGGTTTGAACAGCAGGGAGTTGTTTTTGTTGAATCGATCAGCGACGTTCCTCATGGATCCCCGATCATGCTCTCAGCGCATGGATCGGCTCCAGAAGTTGTGCTTGCCGCCAAACAACAAGGTCGTTTCGTCGTGGATTCAGTTTGTCCGCTAGTTACGAAGGTGCATCACGAAGTTAAAACTCGGGCATCTAAGGGTTACAGAATTATCTACGTCGGTCATGAGGGCCATGAAGAGGCAGTCGGGACAATGGCAGTCGCTCCAGATTCGATCGATCGAGTAGAAACAATTGAAGAGGTGGCTGCCCTTCCCAATATCGACGGCGCAGTTGCGTTACTTGCTCAGACAACGCTCTCACATCGTGATTGGTCATCCGTTGCTGAAGCAGTGCGAGTGAAATATCCGCAAGTGTGGTCGCCTGGAAAAAGTGACTTGTGTTTCGCAACCACCAACCGCCAGAGCGCGCTCATGGAAATCGCTTCGAAATGCGACACCGTTGTAGTCATAGGTTCGTCCAATTCCTCCAACACCATGGCCCTCGCTCGGCTCGCCACCGATCTTGGTTGCAAGCAAGTGCTACGTGTGAACAGTGAAGAAGAGATTCCCTTGAACCTGTCAGGAACGGTCGGAGTTACCGCTGGTGCCTCGGCGCCAGAAGAATTGGTCACGCTGGTACTGAAAAGACTGAACCCGGAAAATGGAGTTACCGAAGTACGAATCACCACAGAAGATGAGTACTTTCCTCCTCCACGAAATATTCGTTCTTTGCAGCAAGCAGTAGAACGCGCCGCCAAAACAATGGTTGGCGGTGCAGCTTCCTTAGGCACACTTATCGATGATCGTTCGATTAGTGCCAGCCGAGTGCTGGAACAACTGCAATCTACTGCTTAGTTTCTAGGAACTTTGCTCCATGGCATTTCTCGATCGACTCGAACGTCGCCAGGTAAACCAAGCACACGCTCCCCCAAGATGTTTCTCATCACTTCGCTGGTTCCACCCTCGATGCTGTTGGCTCGCGCTCGAAGGAAGGCCTTAGGAATCGAATCAAAACTCATTGCAGAATCCGGCCGTACAAACTCGTAACTGCCGTACAACATGCCGTCTGCGCCCAGCAGATCAATACAGAACTCATAAGTCTCTTTGTTTAAATCAGCGCTCACCATTTTGCCTATCGAACCTTCGGGGCCCGGAACACCCATTTTCCTACTTTGACCAGCACGTATATTCGTCAATCGCGCCACCTCGGCTCGACTCCAAAGTTGCATCAGTCGATCCTTGGTTGCGGAATCTTTCCGTTCAGGAGATAAAGCGTTCCACAGCCTTACGGCTTCCCTAATAGGACCAGATCCTTGCTGCGGAATAGCTCCGCCTATCGCGACGCGTTCGTTCATCAGCGTCGTCAAACTGACGCGCCAGCCGTCGCCCGTCGATCCAAGAGTTTCTGAAAATGGAACTTTCGCATCCGTGAAATACACCTCGTTGAACTCCGCTTCACCAGTCATCTGTCGCAATGGGCGGACCTCAACACCAGGCGCATGCATATCTACGATCAACGCAGTGAGGCCTGCGTGCTTCACGGCATCTGGATCTGTACGGACCACAAGTAGTCCCCATTTTGAAAGATGTGCGAGCGTTGTCCAGACCTTCTGGCCATTCACTACCCACTCGTCTCCATCGCGTACACCTTTTGCGGACAACCCCGCGAAGTCCGACCCGGAACCTGGCTCGGAAAACAACTGGCACCATATTTCTTCACCAGTGAATAACGGGCGGAGATAGCGCGCTTTTTGAGCATCGCTGCCCCACTCCACAACGGTTGGTCCACACATTCCATATCCAATTGGATTTCTTGCATAAGCGCTGGGTCCACCAGCTTTACCAATCTCTTCATTGACGATTTTCTGAAACTTGGGTGATACTCCGAGGCCACCGCAACCAAGGGGGAAATGCACCCAAGCAAGGCCAAGGTCGAACTGTTTACCCAGAAACTCGATTGGCTTCGTAGTTTTAGCTGGCAACTGAGCCAGTAAATCCGCTACTTGAGTGCGGACTAGTTGTTCATCTTGGGTCATCTGCTCAGTCATTGACATGTCAACAGACTAATTGGAATCTGGATATTGGTTTTAATTGGAACCCCGGACAAGGCGCGCGAATTCAGTCGTCTCCGAGGCAGCAATTTCGGGTATTGCTAGCCGCATTCGCATAACCCAACGGATGCCCTCTACATCACCTTTTCTGCGATAAATGGATTTCAGATTGGCCAAGATTCGAATAACCGTTAATCGAGAGGTTGCCGGGTTGAGAAATTCTCCGCTCCAGTTAGCCAATCCGGTTAACCCCTCATATAGCGACCGACAGTCGGAAGCCGTCAGCGTTCCGCTGCCATGGAATGGATCGAAATAGACCGGATCGCCATTAGCTGCAATGGTCGCGCACAAATAATGACCTGGCATGCCCACACCAAACATCGAAAAACCTTTTCGCTCAGCTACCGACAAAGCAAGAACAGATAACGAAATGGGGATCCCCAGTTTGGACTCAATCACATTTCCAAGAAGCGAATTTGCAGGATCGTCGTAATTCATTGAATTACCGAAAAATCCTCGTGGCGAAAACAGGACCTTCATCATTGACGGAACGTCGTCGGCGATGACTTCTTTCGATATCTTGTCGACTGCAGCCAAGACCGAGTCCACAGAGTGAGTCGGATCCCCCGCGTTGCTGATGAGTGCGCACGCCAAATCCAGCTGCGGCTCTACGCCACGATCTGCCATCAGTTGCGCGAACTCCCTGAATACATCCATTATCTGCCCCTGCGAGATTCTTTGCTTGAACCGTCTGCACTACCGTAATAGGCATGTTCCCAGGACACATTGCCCAAAGTACACCAGACAAGCTTGCCGTTGTAATGGCCCAGAGCGGCTTTACGTATACCTACAAACAATTAGACGATGCCGCAAATCGATTTAGCCAAGCATTGGCCAAGCATGGACTCAAGCCTGGCGACCACGTTGCGCTTTGCCTAGAGAATCACGATCGCTATTTCGAGGTGGTGTGGGGTTGCCACTATGCGGGATTGGTTTACACCGCGTGTTCAAGCAGGTTGACTTCTGACGAACTTGCGTACATTTTGAATGACTGTGGAGCTAAGGCTTTCATCACCTCCAAATACAAGTCCGATCAAGCACAAGAGATTTCCGGCCAAATTCAACATGTTGATTTGCGACTGATGTTGGATGGCGTAATCGACGGTTACGACAGCTTCGAAGATCTGGTGTCGCAACAGCCGAACGAGCCGCTGCCAGATCGCAAGGAAGGCGCCGACATGCTGTATTCCAGCGGCACAACTGGTCGTCCTAAGGGAGTCAAGCTCCATCTTGCAGACAACCCGTTGGGAACCCCACCCGCACTAGTAGGCCTTGGTCAGTTTCTACTTGGGATGACTTCCGAGATGGTGTACCTCTCGCCAGCTCCCTTGTATCACGCTGCCCCGCTTCGCTGGAACTTGGTTGTACAACGACTGGGTGGCACAAGCGTGATCATGGAGCATTTTGATGCTGAGCAATTTCTGCAGTGCATCGAGAAATACTCAGTGACACACAGCCAAACCGTACCGACCATGTTCATTCGCCTGCTCAAGCTCGATCCAACGATTCGATCGAAGTACGACGTTTCCTCACTCTCATGCGTCTTCCACGCAGCAGCACCCTGCCCGATTGAAACCAAACGGCAGATGATCGAGTGGTTTGGGCCAGTGATTCACGAGTACTACGCAGGCAGCGAAGGTAACGGCTTTGTTTATTGCGATACTGCGCAATGGCTCGCCCATCCGGGAACTGTAGGAGTCGCACTCAGCGGAATACTGCACATATTGGATGAAGACGGCAACGAGTTGCCCGCGAATGAAACAGGGACTGTCTATTTCGAGAGCCCGGCGCGATTCGAGTATCACAATGACCCCGAAAAGACGAAGGCATCACAAGATCCTCTCGGCCGAGGCTGGACGACGCTCGGAGATAT
>CAINLH010000227.1 GCA_903850275.1 uncultured Acidimicrobium sp. | reverse complement strand
TGAAACGCAGGGGAACGACGCACATCGTGACTCAAGCAACGGAACGATTGGAAGATGTATTCATCGGGCTGGGTTTCCATATCGCTGAGGGACCTGAAGTTGAAACAGACTTCTACAATTTCGAGGCCTTGAATATGCCGAAAACACATCCCGCTAGGAGTGAATTCGACACGATGTTTATCGAGCCGAGTTCTCCCTTGCAGGAAAATAACTCGGTGCTGCTCCGAACGCACACGTCGCCGGTTCAAATCCGCGTGATGCAGGATTGGAAACCACCGATTTATGCGGTGATGCCTGGAAGAGTGTTTCGACGTGATACCCCTGATGCAACACACATGCCGGTGTTTCATCAAATAGAGGGAATGGTGATTGACAAGGGAATCACTTTCGCTCATCTCGCCGGAATTATCGAAGCGTTCACGAAAGCCTTTTTTGGTTCAGACTTCACGAGTCGGTTACGACCATCATTTTTTCCCTTCACCGAGCCAAGCGCCGAATTCGATATCCGCCGAGCGAATGGAGCATGGATTGAGTTGGGAGGCTGCGGAATGATGCATCCCAACGTTCTTGCTGCGGGTGGTATCGACCCCGAGGAATACACAGGCTTCGCCTTTGGTTTCGGCATAGATCGCATGGCCAAAGAGCGTCACAACGTTGACGACATTCGCGAGATGTATACAAATGACCTTCGCTTTTTGAGACAGTTCTCATGAAGATTTCCCTCTCTTGGCTTAACGAATTTGCAGACTTTGGTTCTGATGACAACGTCATTTCGGAACGTCTCACCGAGCTTGGTTTGGCAGTCGAATCAGTCGAGTATGTGGGTGAGCCCGTAAAGGGAGTAGTCACGGCGAAAGTTCTTCGGTTGGAAAAGCATCCCGACGCTGCAAAGGTCACGCGTGTGTTCGTTGATGCTGGAGACGGTGTTGAACGCCACGTTTGGTGCGGAGCGACCAACATGACAGAGGGCGATGTGGTTCCGCTTGCAACTCTTGGCACCTCGATGCCCGATGGAAGGGTTATTTCTCAGCGTGGAATTCTCGGGATCGATAGCGAAGGCATGTTGTGTTCAGGCACCGAGATCGGTCTGAGCCAGGACGACAGTGGCCTATTGATTTTGCCGAGCAACACGCCACTTGGCATTGACGTGTACGAAGCGATGGGCGTGCAGTCAGATGTCATTTTCGATCTAGATGTAACGCGTAACCGGCCCGACTGCACGGGCTATCTCGGAGTGGCTCGAGATCTCGCCGCAGGCTTGGCAAAGAGTTGTAAGCAGCCATCAAGCGAGATTGGCAAACTCGGCCCTCAGTTGACTGTTCCAGTTCAGATCCAGGCGCCAGATCGTTGCAGCCGGTTTACCGTCGTGGCCATGTCTGGGATCGTCGTTACCAAATCTCCAACATGGATCGAGCAAAGACTTTCTCGGGCAGGAATGAGATCCATCAACAACGTTGTCGACGTTTCGAATCTTGTGAATCTTGAGCTCAATCAACCTAACCATGCATACGACTTGCAGTCGGTGAACGCTGGCTTCATTGTTCGCATGGCAAGCAGCAACGAAGCGTTCACCACGCTTGACGGCAACGAGAGAAAGCTTGAAGCATCGGATTTGGTCATCGCCGATGCGGAAAATATAGCCGTCGGACTTGCCGGGATTATGGGCGGGTTGCATTCGGAGGTCACCGAGACAACTCATTCGATAGCACTTGAGATTGCGTATTTCGAACCCAATGCCATTCGGTCAACTGCTACTCGTCTCGCATTACGTACAGAGGCATCACTGCGATTCGAACGCGGGGTAGACCCGTACGGAGCAGAAGCGGCCGTCGCTCGTTTCTCCGAACTTCTTCGTATCACCTGCCCCGATTTGATTGTCCATAGCGGTTCAACCGATGAACGAACGGAGGCCTTGCCTTCGCAAAATCGAATATGCGTTCTTCGTGCAAAGAGCGTGAAGAGAATATTGGGCATTGATTTGTCCGCTCAAGATATTGTGGATCTGTTGGTGCCAATCGGTTTCGGTGTAACCGAAATTAATGGCGGTGAAAGTTTCGAGATATCCATTCCCTCATGGCGTAATGACTGCACTTTGGAAATTGATGTGATCGAGGAGATCGCACGACATTACGGATACGACAAATTGGGCAAGATCGTCCCAACTTCACCTGTTCACGGTCGGTTATCCGAGATGCAGCAACGACGGAGGCTGGTGCGCGAGATCGTTGTCTCTTTGGGAGCTAGCGAAGCAATGCCGAATCCGTTTCTTGCGCCTGGCGAATTAGCAAAAGTCGGTCTGACTGAAGACAATGCGCTTCGGCTAGCAAATCCCTTGGTAGCAGAAGAAAGCGTGCTTCGAACATCGTTGATACCGGGGATGCTTAGGGCGATTTCGTATAACCAGTCTCATCGCAATCGTGACATCTCGCTGTTCGAAATAGGTCATGTTTACCCTCAAGGCTCACAGGTGTTGCCAGACGAGTTCGAATCACTCTGCATCATGGTGGCCGGAGCCGATGCTTCGGCGGCTGTTGATCTGTGGAGTCAATTGTCGGCAGGCCTTTCAGTTGGTGCGCAGTTGTCGCAAGACAATCCACCGGCGGGTTATCACCAAACTCGAAGTGCTCAATTGCGGCGCGGAAAGGTGGTCCTTGGTTCGATCGGCGAAATCGACCCAACAGTTCTCGCTAATTTCGGTGTTGTAGGAAGGGTCGCGTGCGTAGAGGTAAACCTTTCGCTTCTGCTCGCCGAAACGCCTAAACCGGCTGCAGCCCAATTCGTCAGTAAGTACCCATCAAGCGATTTCGATTTGGCGTTCGTTGCACCCGAGAAGGTGAGTTCTTCGGCCATTCAGAAGGCCATTCGACAGGCTGCCGGCAACATTGTGGTGGATGTCGCGCTCTTCGACGTTTATCGAGGCAAAGGGGTTGCCGAGGACTCGCGCAGTCTCGCTTTCCGAATCAGATTGCAGGCGTCGGATCGCACGCTCACCGAAACAGAGGTGGCCGAAGCAAGGGCGAAATGCATAGCCGCTGCCGAAAAGAACGGCGCAGTCCTGAGGTCTTAATCGGGTAATCAATGCTTGCATAGTTATGCATTGGGCTGTATAATTATGCAATGCTAAATGTAGGAATTCTTGGTGCGTCAGGTTTCACGGGTGTTGAATTGCTGCGCCTATGCGCGGCACATCCTCATTTCAACGTAACTTACGCAACGGGTGATACCCAAGCAGGAACATTGGCAAGATCGTTGTATCCATCTTTGTCGGCCAACTATCCAAATCTTGTATTTGAGGAATTTTCCCTTGAGAAGGCTTTGCAATGTGACGTACTCTTCCTGGCGCTCCCACACGAAGCTTCACTGGAATTGGTGCCGCAGTTATACAGCAAGGTGAAATTGGTTGTCGATTTGTCGGCTGCGTACCGCCTCAAGAATGCTTCTCTTTATCCGAAGTGGTATGGGTTCGAACATACGCATCCAGACTTAATCGAACACGCTGTATACGGCCTTCCTGAGATCAACAGGGAACAGCTTCGTTCGGCGCGGCTCATCGCAACACCAGGCTGTTACGTAACCGCTGCAAGCCTCGCGCTCTCTCCGTTGGTGGCTGCGGGAGTGATCCAGGCGGAAGGCGTTATTGTCGACGCAGCCTCCGGTGTCTCCGGCGCCGGTAGGGCAGCGAAGAATTCAAATTCGTTCAACACCGTCAATGAAGACTTTGTCGCCTACGGGTTATTGGATCACCGTCACACACCCGAGATCGAACAAGTCACTGGTGCGCAGATTCTGTTTACGCCGCACCTTGCCCCAATGAATCGAGGAATTTTCGCTACCTGTTACGCCAGACCGGCGAAGGAAACTTCGCCCACTTCAGCTTCGTTGTTAGCTGTTCTTGCCCGAGTTTATGCGAAAGAAGATTTTGTTGTCGTTGGGCAACAGATTCCGTCAACCAAAGCAACGTTTGGAACGAACGTCACTCAATTGACTGCTCGATTTGATGAGCGGACAGGATACGTAGTTGTTCTTGCGGCATTAGACAATCTTGCGAAGGGCGCATCTGGCGGTGCCGTCCAAGCTGCGAACGTAGCGCTGGGTTTTCCCGAAGATAGTGGTCTATCAAAGGTGGGCATATTCCCATGAGTTCAACTCACGAGAAGGTGGGCGCCTTATTAATCGAGGCTCTTCCGTATATCCAACAATTTGCTGGCAAGACTGTCGTGGTCAAATATGGCGGCAACGCTCTCGCGGGCGCGTCTGATGCAGATGCGGCCGGAACTTTTGCGCAAGACATTGCGCTGATGCACGCGGTTGGCATTAAGCCCGTTGTTGTTCACGGTGGTGGGCCCCAGATCAGTGCACTCATGGAGAGGCTTGGTAAAAAGCCTGAATTTCGAAATGGTTTGCGCGTAACCGATGCCGAGACAGTTGAGATAGCGAGCATGGTATTGCTTGGAACGGTTAACCCGCAGATCGTTTCTGCAATCAATGTGCACGGTTCTTCCGCTGTCGGCATTTCAGGGCAAGACGCAGGCTTGCTGCGGGTGACGCAACGCGATCCGGATCTGGGCTTTGTAGGAGACATATCCTCGGTCGATCCATCAGTATTGAAAAGTGTGTTGGCCGATAATGCTGTGCCGGTTGTTGCGACGATTGGAAGCGATGCGAACGGGCAGGCATACAACGTCAACGCCGACACCGCAGCATCCGCCATTGCTGTTGCTTTGGGGGCCGAGAAACTCATTTATCTGACTGACATAGAGGGGCTGCGCAAGGACAAGAACGATGCATCATCAATCATCAGAAGAACAACAGATGTCGAGATTCAAGATTTACTCAAGAATGGTTCGATCGATGGGGGAATGATTCCCAAAATGGAGAGTTGTGTAAGCGCGATTGCAAGTGGGGTCAAGCGGTGTCACATCTTGGATGGTCGTATTCCTCACGTTCTGCTTATCGAGTTGTTCACAGTTGCTGGCGTTGGAACCATGATCACTTCACAGCAAGAGGAGGGTAAAAAGTGAGCAGCCACGCATTTGCTACTTCGGGAGATCACTGCCCGTACATTCCCGTTTTTGGACCACCACAAGTGATGTTTGTGCGAGGCAAGGGAACGGAACTTTGGGACGCCGACGGAAAGAGGTATTTGGATTTCCTGTGCGGCATAGCCGTCACGTCACTTGGGCATAGCAACCCGGTTATCGCCGAAGCGATTTCGAAACAGGCGCAAACATTGATGCATGTCAGCAACTTTTTTGCAAATCCCGTTGCAACAGAAACTGCAGTATTGATTAATCAACTTCTGGGTGGTTCCGGGCAGGTTTTCTTCTGCAACTCCGGCGCCGAAGCTAATGAGGCTGCAATTAAGTTGGCCCGCAAGTTCGGTGGGCGTGGGCGTCACACGGTGGTGAGCGCACTCGGAAGTTTCCATGGCAGAACGCTTGCCGCTCTTGCAGCAACTGGACAACCAGCAAAACATGAACCATTCCAACCTATGCCGGAAGGGTTTCGGCACGTCCCGTTCAATGACATTGATGCACTTGATGTGGCCGTAGACAACGCCGTTGCCGCTGTTCTCATCGAGCCTGTGCAAGGTGAGGGCGGGGTGCTTCCAGCCAACGTGGAGTACCTACAGGCCGCTCAGAAAATGTGTACGGAGCGCGGAGTGTTGCTGATGCTCGACGAAGTGCAGACTGGCTTTGGGCGCACCGGCAAATGGTTCGGTTTCGAGCATTACGGAATTTCACCAGACGTTGTCTTGATGGCCAAAGCCATGGGCAATGGAATGCCTATAGGCGCTATGTGGGCGAAGCGTTCTGTCGCCGAGGTGTTTAAGCCAGGCGATCATGGGAGCACTTTCAGTGGAACTGCTATTGCAACAAGTGCGGCAAAAGCAACAATCATTGAAATGCAAAGAATCGATGCACCACGTTTGGCTACAGAGAAGGGTGCATTGCTCACTCAGCTGGTTTCGAAGTTAGACAATGTCTCATCTGTGCGTGGACTAGGCCTTTTGTTGGGTGTGGAACTTGCACCTGGAATCGATGCGAAACTAGTGCAGCTGTCGCTACTCGAGCTGGGATTGGTAACGAATGCAGTTACTGCCTCGGCTTTACGTCTAGCTCCGCCGATCACGGTTACAACCGACGAAATACACGAGGCGGTTTCAATGATCGCCAGTGCGCTGAAAGGTTATTCCTCATGACCAATCGAGATTTCCTTCAGATCACAGATCTTGATGCAACCGATCTGGCTGCAATTCTCGAATTGGCTGTTCGTCCGATTGCTTCGTTGGGTCGACCACTAGAGGGCAAGGGTGTCGCCCTGATCTTTGAAAAACCTTCTAATCGCACTCGCCACAGCATGGAGATGGCGGTTGTGCAGCTAGGTGGTCATCCCGTCTACACACGGGGAGAAGAAGTCGGCCTAGATGTTCGCGAATCGGTCGAAGATATTTCTCAAGTCATGTCTGGCTTCCACGCCATGCTTTGCGCGCGCGTGTTCGAC
>CAINLH010000226.1 GCA_903850275.1 uncultured Acidimicrobium sp. | reverse complement strand
TTGAATTTCTCTGTTGAGAAAGATTCGTGCATTCCAAGCAGTTCTTTTCCTTCCGCAAAAAATGGTTTGAGTGGAGCGGCATTCATCAAGTTGGCCGACGGTCGCTACCGCGCGTATTTCTCCGACATGGTGAAGGCGGGTACTGGCCCAGACCCACATCAGGTGTACTCGGCAACCTCGGCGGATGGGCTTACTTGGACGGCAGATAGTGGATTTCGCATCGGTACGGGAGCAGCATCACTCACGCGAAGCGCAGAGCACCCTGCTGCAATTGCTCATGCAGACGGTTCGGTAACCCTCTTCTATTACGACAACGGTGCTCGTCCTGGCGTTGATTCTTCAGGCAAGCAAAACATGGCTCCTAACGATCAAGGTCTCTGGTATTCCACCAGCAAAGACGGTGGTCTTACATTTTCAAATGAGTACAAAGTTTCGTTCCCAAGTGCATTCGGCGCGGGTTTCGGCAACGACCCAGATGTGTTTTTGAATAAGGCTGGCGAAATGATCTTGTGGGCCGGAGGCTTCGACCATTCGTTCGGCGGCTACATCGGTGCAGTCAAACTTACGAAGGGCGCAAGCGCGAGTGTTCCCGCCAAGAGCACGACAACAACGAAGGCAACCATTACGTGCGTAAAGGGCAAGACAGTGAAGAAGGTGACTGGCGTGAAGCCGGTGTGCCCGGCTGGTTATAAGCGCAAGTAATTTTCGTTAAGAAAAGTAGGTGATGGCGGGCGCCGGGCGCTCGCGATCGGGCAGCGTGCGCGTTGGCCAACCCAAATACACCATTGCTGTGATGTGCGTGCCTTGCGGCCAGCCGCAGTGCTTTGCCACATCGTCGTTTGCGCCCTTCGGGCAACTCGACCAAAAACTGCCTAGGCCCATTGCCGTCGCACCAAGCAACAGCGTTTGCACGCCAGCAGCCACAGCGTCACGGTTCTCTTCTTGTTGCAGTTCGGTCTCGCCTGGGGCGGTGCCAACAACAAGCAACACTGGCGAGCGCATGTACTTGGTGCGCGTCTTTGTCACTTTCATTTCGGTGTCGCCGTTTCGCTGCATGGCGTCGGCCGTTACGTTGCCCAGGCCGTGTCGCGCTTCGCCGGTGAACACGCCAAACAACCACGGCCATGTTTGCTGGTGGTTCGGCGCATAAGAAGCCTCGGCACACAGCTGATTAATGAGAGCGATGTCTACGCCGCGTTCTTGGTCCATCACCAATTGCGTTCGGCGCGCGCGAACGAGTTGGGAAAACTCTTCGAAGGTCATGACTTAGTTTTTGTGCAGGGCAGCGTTGAGGCCGCCCCAGTTGCCTGTGCGCTGCGTTGCCTCAACTGCGCCGGTTTGGCTGTTGCGACGGAAGAGCAGGCCGTTGGCGCCAGAGAGTTCGCGCGCCTTGACAACAGTGCCGTCGGGAAGTTTCACTTGCGTTCCCGCAGTGACATAGAGGCCTGCTTCGATGATGCACTCGTTGCCAAGAGAAATACCAAGGCCGCTATTTGCACCAAGCAAACACTTCTCGCCAACGGTCACCATTTCTTTGCCGCCGCCAGACAACGTGCCCATGATGGATGCGCCGCCACCAACGTCGGAGCC
>CAINLH010000225.1 GCA_903850275.1 uncultured Acidimicrobium sp. | reverse complement strand
TTCTTGGTTACGCAGTACTTCCAATTTGTTCGTGGTTACAGCACGTTTTCTGCCGGCGTGCACACGTTGCCATTTGCGCTTGGTGCGGGTGTAACTGCACCGATCGCGGCGCGGCTTGCTTTGAAATTTGGAACGAAGCGAATAGTTGCAATCGGACTTACCAACATGGCCATTGGTCTCATCATCATCGGTTTCTGCGAAGCCGATACCGCGTATTTTGGTCCGGTCATCGTCAGCATGTTGTTCTTGGCTAACGGTCTTGCTCTTGTCACTTCGCCTTCCACCGATGCAGTGATGGGCGAGTTGCCTCGTGAAAAGGCTGGCGTCGGTTCTGCTGTCAACGATGTCAGCCGCGAAGTTGGCGGAACATTGGGTGTAGCAATCAGCGGTTCAGTATTCGCATCGTTGTACGGCCCCAAACTTGGTGAACTATTGACACCATTCAATTTGGAAAGCGAAATTGTGGCGCTAGCCAAAGAATCGGCAGGTGCCGGTTTCATGGTTGCGGAGCGTGCCCCAACACCCGAGGCCGCAGAAGCCGTAAGGCAGGTCGTAAGCCAGGCATTCATGCATGGGTTCCATACCGCGTGCTTTACGGGCGCGGGGGTGGCACTTGCCGGTGCCCTGTTCGCATGGAAATTTCTGCCTGCACGGCGTGCCGAACCAGTTCCAGCGAACTAGCCCCAAGGCCCTCGCGGCTTTACTACTGGCTGGCCCCGCAAGTAGCCTGAACCTTCTTACATAGGCGTTCAAAGGGGAGAGCCATCATGGCAAGAATCGTAAAAGCTGCGTTGCTTCAGACGGACTGGACGGGCGACAAAGAGTCGATGATCGACAAGCACGAGGCAGCCGCCCGTGAAGCTGCAAAACAAGGTGCACAAGTGATGTGCTTCCAAGAGTTGTTCTATGGCCCGTATTTCTGCCAAGAGCAAGACCCAAAGTATTTCTCTTACACCGAGCCAATCCCTGACGGCCCAACCACCAAGCGCTTCCAAGCACTTGCAAAAGAGTTGGGAATGGTGTTGGTGTTGCCGATGTACGAAATCGTGCAACCAGGTTTGTACTACAACACCGCAGCAGTGATCGACGCCGATGGTCGTTACCTCGGGAAGTATCGCAAGCAGCACATTCCACAAGTTCCGGGTTTCTGGGAGAAGTATTACTTCACGCCAGGAACGGGTGGCTATCCAATCTTCGAAACCGCTGTAGGAAAAGTTGGCGTGTACATCTGTTACGACCGCCACTTCCCAGAAGGTTGGCGCTCACTTGGTTTGAACGGTGCAGAAATTGTGTTCAACCCATCGGCAACCAGCCGTGGTTTGTCCGAGTACATCTGGAAGATCGAGCAGCCTGCCGCTGCCGTTGCCAACATGTACTACGTGGGCGCAATCAATCGCGTTGGCATTGAAAAGGACTATGGCACGGACGACTTCTACGGTCAGAGCTACTTCGTAGACCCAGAGGGCAAGTTCGTTGGCAACGTTGGCGACCCATTCAAGCCCGAACTGATTGTTCGCGACTTGGACATGGACAAGATTCGCATGGTGCGCGACCGTTGGCCGTTCTACCGCGATCGTCGTCCAGACGCATACCACGAAATTTCGGAACGATAAAAGAAACGGTCATCAGGGGGAACTATGGCACGAACACTTATCAAGAACGGAACAGTCGTAAGCCCAACTGGTCGGCACGAAGTTGATGTGCTGATTGAGGGCGAGACAATCTTGGCGTTGCTCGATCGGGGCAAAGCCGACTCGTTGAATATCACTGCCGACAAAGTGATTGACGCAAAAGGTAAGTACGTCATCCCAGGCGGCATCGATGTGCACACGCACATGGAGTTGCCATTCGGCGGCACCAATGCAAGCGACACATTTGAAACCGGCACTACTGCAGCCGCATGGGGCGGTGTAACAACCATCGTCGACTTTGCTGTGCAGCGATACGGAGAAAACGTTCAGGAGTCTTTGGCAACTTGGCATAAAAAGGCCGAAGGCAATTGCTCCATCGACTATGCGTTCCACCAAATCATCGGTGGCATCGACGATCAGGCGCTTGCCGACATGGATTACCTCGTAAAGAACGAGGGAATTACATCATTCAAATTGTTTATGGCGTATCCAGGCGTGTTCTATTCGGACGACGGCCAAATCTTGCGAGCAATGCAGCAGGCAAGCAACAACGGTTCCACCATCATGATGCACGCCGAAAACGGCATTGCTATCGACGTATTGGTGCAACAGCACATCGCGCGCGGCGAAACCGACCCGAAGTACCACAGCTACAGCCGACCAAGCTTGCTGGAGGGTGAAGCAACCAGCCGCGCAATTGTGTTGTCCAAAGTTGCGGGCAACGTGCCGTTGTACATCGTGCACATGTCGGCTTCGGAAGCGCTCAATGCGTTGGCCGAGGCTCGCCATGAGGGGCTCAACGTGTTTGCTGAAACCTGCCCGCAGTATTTGTATATGACGTTGGAAGATCACCTTGCCAAGCCAGGCTTCGAAGGTGCGAAGTATGTTTGTTCGCCACCAATTAGAAGCAAGCACGACAAGCACAATCACCATGCCGACTTGTGGAAGGGCCTGCGCATGAACGAGTTGGCCGTTGTTTCAACCGACCACTGCCCGTTCTGCATGAAAGACCAAAAGGAACTTGGAATTGGCAACTTCTCCAAGATTCCTAACGGCATGGGCTCAGTCGAGCACCGCATGGAACTGATCTATCAGGGTGTTGTGCAAGGCGAAATCTCGCTTGAGCGATGGGTAGAAACCTGCAGCACATCACCAGCGCGCATGTTTGGCATGTACCCGCAAAAGGGCATCATTGCTCCGGGTTCGGATGCCGACATTCTGGTCTGGGATCCAAACGGCAAGACAACGATCGGCATTAACGACAAGCACCACATGAACATGGACCACTCTTCGTGGGAAGGTTTCAAAGTGGACGGCAAAGTTGACACCGTATTGTCGCGCGGCAAAATCGTTGTCGAGAACGACAAATTTACGGGCACCAAGGGACACGGCAAGTTCATTCGCCGTGGCTTGTGCCAGTACCTCAACTAAACAACATCACACTCACCCCCTCAACATCACAACTAGGAGAAGTTATGCAACGCATTAGTCACTGGGTTAACAACAAAGTTGTTGCCGGCACATCGGGCAACACAGGCAAGGTATACAACCCAGCAACGGGCGAGCAGCAGTCCGAAGTTGACTTGGCAAGCATCGCCGAAGTTGACGCGGTTATTGCAGCAGCAAAAAAGGCAGGCCTCGAATGGAGGTCGTCAAACCTTTCGCGCCGTGCCGAGATCATGTTCCGCTTCCGTGAGCTTGTTGTTGCAAACAAGAACGAGCTTGCCAACGTGCTTTCACTTGAACACGGCAAAGTGCCAAGCGATGCAATGGGCGAAATTTCCCGCGGCATCGAAAACGTGGAGTTTGCGTGCGGTATTCCAGCGTTGCTGAAGGGCGGATACTCCGAGCAGGCATCTTCGGGTGTCGATGTGTATTCAATTCGT
>CAINLH010000224.1 GCA_903850275.1 uncultured Acidimicrobium sp. | reverse complement strand
CTATTCTCCCAATCGCAACAGTCGGTCATCCAGAACTCAAAATTGTCGCCAAGGAAGTCACTCGCGAAGAGCTTGCCTCTGCCGAGGTGCAGCAATTCATCGATGATCTTGTAGAAACCATGCGTCACGCCAACGGTGCGGGCCTCGCGGCAACGCAGGTACTTCGCCACCAGCGCATTTGCGCCGTTGAAGTAGAAAACAACCCGCGCTACCCATACAAGCCACGCGTACCTCTCACCATCTTGGTCAACCCAGTCATCACATTCCTCGATGACGACAAGTTCGACAACATGGAGGGCTGCTTGTCCGTTCCTGGTATTCGTGGCCAGGTTGCCCGAAATACCCGCATTCATGTGAAGGCGTGGGACCGCAATGGAAACGACATCGACACCGAAGTGCGCGGCCTCACCGCTTGCACTTACCAGCACGAGTTTGATCACTTGGATGGATTGTTGTTCCTCGACAAAGTGACCGACCCGGGCACCCTCACCACATGGGACTCGTTCAACCAGTTTCACCACGACGCATTCGTAGCGCGTGCAAAAGCGCTGGTTGCTAAACACGGTTCGTAATGTTTGCACTGACCGGTATTGGTCATTTAGTTACGAACGATGAAACTGTTGGCCAGGGCAAACTTGGTGTACTCAACGATGCTGCAGTTGTCGCCGACGATGCAGGCAACATCTCGTGGGTGGGCAAGCAAACCGAGCTAGCAAACCACTTCGATGGCAAGCCAACAGATGTTGGCGGCCGAGCAGTGATTCCCGGCTTCGTCGACAGTCATACGCACCTGGTGTTTGCTGGAGACCGCGCACTGGAATTCGAATCGCGCATGCAGGGCAAGCCCTATGCGGCGGGCGGCATCAAAACCACCATGGCCGCAACACGTGCTGCATCCGACGACGCACTTGCAGCAAATGTTGCCCGCTTAGCGAGCGAGGCGCTTGCTTCTGGAACCACCACGCTCGAGGTGAAGTCTGGTTACGGCTTGTCAGTTCGCGATGAGGCTCGCTCCCTTGTTGCTGCAAAAACCACAACGACGGAAACAACATTCTTGGGCGCTCACGTTGTTCCGCCCGACGCCAATGCCGACGATTATGTGGCCTTGGTTCAAGGCGAGATGCTTCAGGCTTGCAAGGGTCATGCCAAATGGATTGACGTGTTCTGCGACCGCGGCGCGTTCGACGTAGACCAAGCCCGTGCAATTTTGCAAAGCGGCGCGGCCGCAGGGTTGGGCACCCGCATTCATGCTAATCAGTTGCAGCAGGGCGGAGGGGTGCAGCTTGGGGTGGAGTTGGGCGTTGCCTCGTGCGACCACTGCACGCACTTATCGCAACTGGATATAGAAGCCCTTGCTGGCGCTAGTGCAACCACGGTCGCCACGTTGTTGCCAACAGCCGAGTTGTGCACGCGCTCGCCATTTCCTGATGCACGCAAACTGATCAATGCAGGTGTCACCGTTGCTTTGGCATCGGACTGCAACCCAGGCTCTTCCTACACGTCTTCAATGCCGCTTGTTATCGCGCTTGCCGTGATCAATATGGGCATGACTTGTGATGAGGCGGTATGGGCTGCAACTGCTGGTGGCGCGCAAGCACTGCGCCGAACCGACGTGGGAAACCTTCGTGTTGGCTCACGGGCCGACATGGTGGTGCTCGATGCGCAAAGCCACATTCACTTGGCTTACAGGCCAGGTGTGCAGCAGGTGAGCGCGGTTATCCGTAGCGGAAAGACGG
>CAINLH010000223.1 GCA_903850275.1 uncultured Acidimicrobium sp. | reverse complement strand
GAGCGCATCACCTATCACGACTCCTGTTACTTGGGCCGACACAATGATGTTTACCTTGCGCCTCGCAATGTTGTGAGTTCGATCAAGGGTGTTGATGTTGTCGAGATGCCTCGCAATGGAACAAAGGGCATGTGCTGTGGAGCTGGCGGAGCACGCATGTGGATGGAAGAAACAATTGGCACAAAGGTGAACGATGAACGAGCAGCAGAAGCAATTTCTACTGGTGCATCACGCGTTGCAACTGCGTGCCCGTTTTGTTACATCATGCTTGACGACGGCGTGAAGGGTGCGGGCAAAGAAGAGCACGAGGTAAAGGTTGCCGACATCGCTATTCACTTGCTCGACGCACTTGAAAACGGCGAGCGAATGCTTGCTGAACGTGGCGCGCCGTTGGGCATTCCTGTTGCCGGCGAATAAGCCCGTTAATCCAGAAGGGCTTCAGCCACCAGCAATGCCCGATATGCGTCGTTAATCGTCGCCGCAATTTCGGAGTGTTCCCCACGCACAAGGCCTGCTAGCGCTTCGCATTGAGCAACGAAGCCTGGCTTAAAGTCAAGGCTGCGCTGGTCCGGAGGAAATTGTTCAACCTCTTTCGGAAGGTACCTACGAATTGGTATCTCATTTGTCGGTTCGACAACTTGCATCCCTTGATATCGAGTACCGAACTCGAGTGGCCGTAACTCAAAGCGTTCGCCATCTCGATCGATCGTCATTGCAAAGTTTGCCGGTGCGTTCCAATTAGCAGAAATCGTACAAATATCGCCGCGAGACGAACTCATCACTACAACTCCGCCACGGCGATCTTCGGTCGACCCCACTCGGATTGTTGACTCGATTGTGAGGCCTCCCGTAAGGAAGTTAGCCAGATCAAAACCGTGTACCGAATTGAGGCGAACAAATTTTGTATCCCAGGTATTGCTCTTTTGATCGTGAGAAACGCTCTCGGGAAGTTGCAAATGAATTGAACATGGCCCACCCGATTGAATGAAGCGTTTGGCTGCCTGAACGGGGGCGTAGAACCTTCGATTAAACCCAACCATCACATTTTTCTCGAAATTAATGAGCGGAACAAGTTCGCTCGACGATGTAGAAATTGGTTTCTCCACCAGCATTGGCTTGCCGACATTCAAAGCCTGCTTCAACAACGGAATGATTGCTTCTGTCGATGCAGCCAAGATAAGGGCGTCCCACTCACCGCTTGCAACCAACTCGGTGGGGTCGCTCCATACCTTTTCGATTGCGTGAGTCTGTGCAAAAGCGTTTACCGTTTGAGAGTTCTTTCGTGCGGCTACACCAACCACGTTGAACCCTGCGCTCTTGGCAGCAGCAACATGGAAGTTGGCAATCTCTCCACTTCCAACAATGGCTAGGCGCAATGGGTTGGTCATGAAACAGCCCATTCCTTCGCCACAAGATCGCTAACTGTTATCGGAAACGAGACCGCCTTATTGGTTTGTGCAGAAATCAATGCACCGATGGCGGCATCGAGAGAAACCAATGCATCCTGAGATGTATACGAAAGTTCGCAATCTGAATCAAGCTCATCTAGCGCAACAAGGGTTGGGTGAACCGTTGGATTAGCTACAACAAAGTCTGGCTGAAAAGAAGCTTCGCCAACACGCGTAATCCTGGGATCGTTCTTTATCTGCTCTGCATCGCGCCGATACATCTGCCAGTCGCCACTTGGTGCAACATCCAATCTGCCGGTTGGGCAATACATGTGCAAGGTGCCTTCCACGCTTGACAGATTGGAATACGTGAGTGAAAGGTAGCGGCCACGAGAAAACGACCAGCCTGCAACGCCCGCCCACATTTCTAAATCCTTCCCTCGAGGATTGATCATGTCTGGTTCGGCTAAAGCGGTGACCGACGTTGGTGCTTCACCAAAAATGTCTATCGCTAGATCAATCCAATGCATACCCGTGGTCATCAAACAATGTGCTCCACCGTGCCCGACAATTGCGACTGGTAAACCACCAAGATGTTTCTCTGCGGCCTCAAGCAATTGAGGAACAAGGCCCGATCGGCGGCGTTGCAGACCAACCGTAAAGCGAACGTTGTCGCGTACCGAGCGGTCCACCATCTGGCGGGCATTCGCAAGTGAGTTAGAAAGCGGCTTTTCACACAAAATGCGTTTGACACCTGCATCCACAAGACGGTTAAAGGTAGCGACATGATCTGGGCCGAGCGTCGCAATGATTGCGGTGACTTGTCCACAATTCGCGCCAACTTTAGACAGGGCACTCTCAACATCTGGAACGAACATGTCTTGCTGTCGGAGTTCTTGCATAACCCACGCTTCAAGCGCTGGATCTCGGTCGACAACGATGACCTTTGGATATTTCTGCGCAAGGACTTTGGCGTGGCGCTTGCCCATTGAACCAGCACCAATCAATAGCCCAATGCGATCGACGTCTGTAATGGCCATGGTGCGTACTGATTCTACGCGCAAATAATTATCGAAAGTTTTCGAAATAGCGACTTGGCGTCGGGCCTCTTTGCCCTTGATACTTTGAGCCACGAGCACCTTTGCCGTAAGGGTTAGCTGCTGGCGTTGTCATGTTCATGAAACTGACTTGTCCAATTTTCATGCCTGGATACAAAGTGATTGGCAAGTTGGCAACGTTCGACAACTCGAGTGTGATGTGGCCGTCAAACCCGGCGTCAATAAAGCCGGCTGTGGAGTGAATGAGCAAACCAAGACGACCGAGTGAACTTTTTCCTTCGACACGAGCAACAAGGTCATCGGCAATTGCAACGCGCTCCAATGTGGAGCCAAGCACAAACTCGCCGGGGTGCAACATGAATACGCCGTCGAGAGGCACTTCGATCAATTCCGTGAGATCGGTGAGGTCCTTCTTCACGTCAATCACCGGCGCTGTGTGGTTGCGGAACACACGAAACAGATTGGATATCTTGACGTCGATCGATGATGGTTGAATGCACGATTCGTCGAGCGGGTCGATCACAATGCGGCCGGCGCCAAGTGCTTCACGAATGCTGATGTCAGACAGGATCACAACGGAGCACCCTACCGAAAACCATGCACCAAGCCGAAATGGGTGTGTAAAAACGGCTGATTGATTGCGATTAACCGCTGATCAAACTGACGAGGGCCCACAATGCTGCGATGCCCCCCATTGCGGCCATAGCAATTGTTCGGCCAACTGGTGCCTTGTTCAAATCTGCATCATCTTGTTGTTTTGCTGGCGGCCGCACTAGTGCCAATAGGTTGCCGACGAGCATCGCCCCACCAAACGCCAGCACCAACCACACCAGCAAATCCTCACCAAGAAACATGTTTAGTCGCCGAGAGGAATATCGGTTGAATGATCGGTGGCGAGGTTTTCGAAACGGGTATACACCGCCTGCCATGCCAAACGCGCCAAACCGAGTGGGCCAGCACGGTGCTTGGCAACGTTGACCTCTGCGAAACCCTTCAGGTTTGGATCTTGCTCGTAGATTTCGCCGCGATACAAGAACATCACCACGTCGGCGTCTTGCTCGAGTGCTCCTGATTCGCGCAAGTCGGACAGTGTTGGGTGCTTGTCGGTGCGAGTTTCGAGCTGACGACTGAGCTGACTTAACGCAAGAACTGGCACATTGAATTCGCGTGCAAGCAACTTCAATTTACGACTGATCTCGCTGACCTCTAGTTGTCGGTTTTCTGGACGACCGTCGCCGCCCATCAGTTGCAAATAGTCGATCACGATTAAGGCGATTGATCCCTCACGGCTGAAAATGCGTCGTGCTTTCGCACGTATTTGGCCCACGGTGGTGCCTGCGCTGTCGTCAATGATCAAAGGAATATCGAGCCTGCCTACGGCGTGGCCCATCTTTGTCCAGTCGTTGGGGCTTGGACGACCAGTTCGCAACACCGTGCCGTCTACGCGCGCCTCGCTTGCAAGAATACGTTGGGCAAGTTCGGCCTTACCCATTTCAAGCGAGAAAAACAGCACTGGTTGCTGCACCACTTGGGCCACATGCACCGCAATGCCAAGTGCAAATGCGCTTTTCCCCATTGCGGGGCGAGCACCAACAATGTTG
>CAINLH010000222.1 GCA_903850275.1 uncultured Acidimicrobium sp. | reverse complement strand
CAGGCGTGCATGCCGTGGCCGAACGAGAGGCCCCACGGTGCAACGTTGGGTGTTTCGATAACGCGATGTGGGTTGAATTCGGAGGCGGTGTCGCCAAAGATGTTTGCGCTTCGGTTGACCGACATGAGATCGATGGTCACTAACGAATCTTTCGGAACGACTGTTCCTGATTTGAGAGTGATATCGGTGGTGGCTCTGCGCATAGCGGTAGGGCTTGAAGGGTTGAGCCGGATTGTTTCGAACATGGCGCGTTGCACAAAGGAGCGGTCGGTCTTTACAAGCGCGCGGTCTTCGGGGTGCTTGTCGAGCCAGTTGAAGAGGTTGTCCAGTGTTCGCACGAATGCCGTGGCCGACGTGTGTGCGCCAGCAAGAAGAAAGAAGGCAATCTCTTTGAGGATGATCTCGTCGGGCAGGTGAAGCGAGTCTTCGTTTTTGAGCAATTCGGTGAGGATGTCCTTGGGAAGCTCAACGGTCTCGTCGGTGGCAGCCGCGGCAATCAGTTGTTGGCGGCGCTTGATTGATGGGGCAAGAAACTGCACATTGAATTCGCTTTTGGCGCCTTCAACCTCATTCGTTACTTCCTTCGGATCGCGCGTGGTGTGGGCAAGAGTGGCACCTTCGATGAACTTCATCATGAAGCCGTAAAGGCTGTCGGTCTCTTCTTTGGTTTTCAGCGGACGATCGACCCCTGCGTTAAGTGCAGCAAGATTCATCATCAGTTGATGCGAAAGTTCGACGAGCTCGGCGCGCCCCGAAGCAACATAGGGTGCAAGCGTTTCTTGAATCACTTGCGGGAAGAGATCGCGCTCGTAGTGCACCAGTGTTTCGCGGCGGAACAAACGATTCTCAAGTCGGCGGCGGGCGCGATGTTCGTCGCCGTGCAGATTGACGAGAACGCCATCCATCACTACTTCGCCAGCGTCGTAAAGCGCCTGCTTGAAATCTTTGTGGCGGTAAATCTCTTTGGCGTCGTCGAAGGTAGTTACGGTAAGCACGTTCACGATATTACGCCCAGTCCCATGCCTCCATCAACGGCGAGAACTGTGCCCGTAACCCATTCGGCACGAATCAAATATTCGATTCCTTCGGCAATTTCAAGTGAGGTGCCGATGCGCCCGACCGCATGGTGGTTGGCCATCGACTGCAGCCGTTGCATTGCTGCATCCTCGGAAAAGATGCCAGCCCGCACATTGATTTCGGTAGGTACTGCGCCTGGTCGGACTGCGTTCACTCTGATTTTTCTTGGCCCCAGTTCGGTGGCTAACACTTTGACGAGAGCCTCTAATGCACCTTTTGTCGCTGCGTAGGGTGCGGCACCTGGATATGCGCGAACGGTGTAGACCGAACCCATAAAGATGATCGCACCCTCGGATTTAACGAGGTGGGGAAGTGCTTCTTGGGTGAGCATCATGCCCGCAACCACGTTGTCGTTAAAGATTTGTTGCAGACGGTCTTCGGTCCATTCTTCGACAGGCTTGCGTTCCATGTTGCCGGCGTTTGAAACAAGCGCATCAATTCCGCCGCCGTGTTTGACTGCGGTTTCGATGAGCAGCTTGCGATCGGCATCTTTCGTAACGTCGGCTTGAACCCATGCACAGTTTGGGCCAATCTCTTTTGCAACAGCCTCGACTCGTTCTGCGCGTCTTCCGCAGATGGTTACTTTTGCGCCGCCATTAGCAAGGTGGTGTGCGGCCGCTTCGCCGATACCGGAACCACCGCCAGTGATGACGACCGACATTGTTGAAAGATCTTTCATGGTTACCTCGATGGTCCGACTGAATCGACGCTCTTGGGCCGAGGAAGGGTAGAGAGAATGCTCATTGCAATGCCTCCGTCAACCAAGATGTTCTCGCCCGTGATGTATGACGACTGGTCTGATGAAAGAAATGCAACCAGGTTGGCAATGTCTTCTGCCGTACCCAGTCGGCGAAGTGGGATGCGCGCCTCGCGCTCTTGACGAATCTGCAAATCGGCGTGGACGGCGTTGCTCATGCCCGCGTCGATTAGCCCCGGTGCGATGGCATTGACTCGGATTCCATTTGGGCCCCATTCGACGGCCATTTGTTTGGTGAGCAAAGCGATTGCTGCTTTCGTTGCCGTGTACGCGCCGCTATTTGGGCCAGGAACAATTCCGTTCATGGATGAAATGCTGATGATGTTGCCGGGCTTGCCGTCGGCGATCATCAGCGCAGCAACTTGGCGCGATGCCGAAAATGTGCCGACAAGGTTGACGTTGACGACAGATTCAAAGTCGGATTGGGCAAGGGTGAGCAAGGGGCCGAAGCGAACGATGCCCGCGTTGTTCACCAGCAAATCCGGTGTGGCGCCGAATGCTGCAAGGGCGGCCGCGATGGAATCTGGCTTTGAGACATCTGCCTCGAGCGCAACGCAATTTGCGCGCAGTGGCTCTTCGTTTTCGATTGCGGCAATGCTGATGTCGGCAAGACCAACGCGCCAGCCGTCGTCGGCAAGGCGGTTTGCAATGACCCGACCGATTCCCCGAGCAGCGCCAGTGACGATTGCGTTTTTCATCGCATTTCCCCCATTACCGTAAAGTCCTTGGGCAAAACGATAGAGCCAAAATTAGTCGTTCGGGCATTCTTGGACGCCGTTGAATCGCGCGACGCATCCGCTGTTGCGGCCTGCTTTACGCAGGACGGCGTGTATCAAAATGTTCCGCATGCCGTGTTCAACGGACCTACCGAAATTGAACAGTTGTTTGCGCCGATACTGAATGCAAGCGAGCGAGTCGAGTGGGAAGTGCTATCGATGGCACTCGATGGCCCGCGCGCGCATCTCGAACGCATCGATCGCTTCTGGATACAAGGCAAGGAATATTCCGTTGCATGCCATGCAGTGATCACCGTAGACATGGCAAGCGGATTGATCGCTTCGTTCATTGATTACGTTGATTTGGGGGAGTGGCGAGCAACGTTGGGCGACGTGCTTCGCAAATAACTACGAGAGTGCAACCTCGCGAGTAAGTGCAATTTCGGACCAGCTAGAAGTTTGCTCGCCTCGGAACATCGAACGCGCTGGCATCGGGCTGAGGTCTACTTGTTTTCCGCGGCAAAAGAGATGGCGGAATGTGGACTTATCGCTAAGCAGTGAAACATTCTTGGATGGATCACCGTCGAGTATCAACACGTCTGCGCGGTAACCGCTAGCGAGGCAACCTGTTTCGCCATCCTCGTCGAGCGCGACGGCGTTGTCTTTCGTGGCGCAAGTAATTGCCTGCAGTGGGGTAAGGCCAAGATGCTGAACGAACACTTCCATCTCGCGGGCGTGCCAATGGCCGTAAGGCGTCATTGAAAAACCGCTCTCTGAACCGCAGAGCAATTTGACGCCGGCGTCGTACGCCTCGCGAAGTTTGGAACCTGTGTGTTCGAGTTCGCCTGCAAAAACCGACTTGGCAGTAGATGTTG
>CAINLH010000221.1 GCA_903850275.1 uncultured Acidimicrobium sp. | reverse complement strand
TGGATGAAGTGCTCGCCGCGCTCGGCTCGCCCGACACATCGTTCACCGTTGTTCGCAACGGACGCGACGTGCCTGAAGCAATCGCCACCCGCACACCAGACATTGCAGTGCTCGATCTTCAAATCGGAACAATGGGCGCAATGGCCGTAACCATGAACCTTCGTCTCGATCACAGCGACCACCGCATTCCTTACGTGCCCGTGCTGATGTTGCTCGATCGCGAAGCCGATGTTCATTTGGCAAAGCGCAGTGGCGCCGATGGTTGGCTTGTTAAACCACTCGATGCACTTCGCTTGCAGCTTGCGGCTCGTTCCATTGTGCAAAAAGCGCCAACGATGGAAGCCTGGACCGAGTCGGCCTCCCACTAACTGAACTTTTTGTAAATCACTGCAATCCGCGCATCTTCGCCTGCGACACTGAACCCATGGTGAACATTTCCATACCCGCGAATCTGCTTCCGAGCGACGGCCGCTTTGGTTCTGGTCCGTCAAAAATTCGTTCGGAGCAAATGGACGCACTCGTCTTGGCTTCCCGCAATGTGCTTGGCACTTCGCATCGCCAAGCACCCGTAAAAAACATTTTGGGTTCCGTTCGCGAGCAACTTCACCAACTGTTTTCGCTACCCGCCGACTGGGAAGTGGTCATGGGCAACGGTGGTGCAAGCTTGTTTTGGGATGCAGCAACATTTGGCCTCATTCAGAACAAGAGTGAGCATCTCGTGTTTGGCGAATTCTCTTCAAAGTTTGCTGATGCCGCCCGTAATGCACCGCATCTAGACCAACCAATTGTTGTTGAAGCAACCCCTGGCGACGTGCCCGCAGTGCAACTTGCCGATGTCGATACGTATTGCTTCACCCATAACGAAACATCCACCGGCGCAAGCATGCAACTTGCTCGGCCAGCCAACTCGGGGGATGCGCTTGTGGTTGTGGATGCCACTTCGGCCGCTGGTGGCATGGCATGGGCACCAAACGAAGTCGACGTGTACTACTTCTCGCCGCAGAAGGGTTTCGGTTCGGAGGGCGGCACATGGATTGCCCTGTGCTCACCACGCGCCGTTGAAAGAATCGGTGCGATTGCAGCAACAAAGCGCTGGTGCCCACCATCGCTCGACTTAACCATCGCGCTCGATAACTCGCGCGCCAACCAGACATACAACACGCCATCAATCTCCACGTTCATTTTGCTGAACGAACAACTTCGCTGGATGTTGGACAACGGCGGCTTGCCATGGTGCGTTCAACGCACAACACAATCTTCTCAATACCTGTATTCGTGGGCGACGCAGCGCTCGTTTGCATCTCCCTTTGTTGTCAACCCACAACATCGCTCACCAGTAGTTGGAACAATCGACCTCGACGGAGTGGACGCCACGCAGATCAGCAACATTCTGCGCGAAAACGGCATTGTCGACACCGAGTCGTATCGCAAACTTGGGCGCAATCAATTGCGTATTTCCATGTTTCCATCAGTCGAACCAACCGATGTGCAACAACTCACTGCGTGCATCGACTATGTAGTGGAGCAGCTGTCATGAGTAAACGAATTGTTGTCGCCGAAGAAATTGCCGAGGCCGGCCTCGACCGACTGCGCTCGGCTGGCTTTATCGTCGATGTGCAACTCGATAAATCGGCCACTGAATTACACACAATTCTTGACGGCGCCCACGCCCTCATCGTTCGTTCGGCCACCATGGTTGACGCAGCAATGTTGGCAGCAGGCAAACAGTTGGTAGTTGTTGCTCGCGCGGGCTTCGGGCTCGACAACATCGACGTGGAGGCGGCCACCAAACAGGGCGTGATGGTGGTGAATGCACCGCAATCCAACGTGCTTTCCGCTGCCGAACACACCATGGCACTGATCTTGTCTATTGCCCGCAACGTGCCCCAGGCACACAGTGCACTCACTGCGGGGCGTTGGGAGCGCAGCAAGTGGGAAGGTATCGAACTTGCTGGTAAAACGCTCGGCATCTTGGGCCTCGGCCGCATCGGCACGTTGGTTGCCCAACGCGCTCGCGCTTTCGACATGCGTCTAGTTGCCTACGACCCATACGTTTCGGCCGAGCGCGGCCGCGAGCTGGGCGTTGAAATGACAACACTCGAACGAGTAGTC
>CAINLH010000220.1 GCA_903850275.1 uncultured Acidimicrobium sp. | reverse complement strand
GAGCGGCAACACAGATCTTGACGCTCTTCGGGTCGCGGCCGGCAGCCTTTGCTGCATCGCGAACTGCCTTGATGGTCCATTCGGCAATGCTCAAGTCGGCAAGTTGCAAAATGAAACCGTCGCCCACTTCGCCAGTAAGTGCAAGTGCCTTCGGGCCGTACGCAGCAACCCACACTTCAAGTTCGCTTTTTGCGGCCCAAGGAAACTTGATGGTGGAGCCGTTGTATTCCACGCCACGCCCACAACCAAGTTCGCGAATGACATGAATGCTTTCGCGCAGTGTCGCCAAGTTTGTTGGCTTGCCATTGGTTACACGCACGGCAGAGTCGCCACGACCAATGCCGCACACGGTGCGGTTGCCGTACATCTCGTTCAACGTTGCATACGTGCTGGCAGTAACTGTCCAGTCGCGTGTTGCTGGGTTGGTCACCATTGGTCCAACGATGACATTGCGGGTTTCGGCCAGGATTTGGCTGAAAATCACATACGGCTCTTGCCACAAAATGTGGCTGTCAAACGTCCAAACGTGGGAAAAGCCAAACATGTCGGCTTTCTTAGCTAGGTCAATCACTCGCGCCGATGGCGGAGTGGTCTGCAATACAACACCGATGTCCATTGCTCTCCCCTATGTAGATGTGTGGCTATTTAGCGTGCTGACGGAAATCCGAGATCGATCTTCGATGTGCGTGGGTCTGGCCAACGTGATGTGACCACCTTGCCGCGCGTAAAGAAGTTGATGCCTTCTGGGCCGTACATGTGTTGGTCACCGAAAAGCGAAGCTTTCCAACCACCGAATGAGTAGTACGACACTGGCACGGGGATTGGCACGTTGATGCCAACCATGCCAACCTGCACATCAAATTGGAACTGACGAGCAACGCCACCGTCACGGGTGAAGATTGCGGTGCCGTTACCAAACTGGTTGCTATTGATGGTGTCAAGACCTTCTTGGTAGCTCTTCACTCGCATCACTGTCAGTACTGGCCCAAAGATTTCTTCGTCGTAGCACTTCATGCCCGGCTTCACTTTGTCGATCAAGCTTGGGTTGAGGAAGAAGCCTGCATCCTTTGCCTTGTCGGTGCCGTCGATAACAACATTTGCGCCTTCACCATTTGCGTTGGTGATGTAGCTAGCAACTTTGTCGCGGTGCTCACGAGTGATCAATGGGCCCATTTCTGCAGTTGGGTCGGTTCCTGGGCCAACCTTGATCTTTGGCACGCGAGTCTTCAACTTCTCTACCAACTCATCGGCAATGGTTTCTACTGCAAGAACTACCGAGATGGCCATGCAACGCTCGCCGGCAGAACCAAACGCAGCACTCACTGCTGCGTCGGCTGCCATGTCGAGGTCGGCATCTGGCAACACCAACATGTGGTTCTTTGCGCCACCAAGTGCCTGCACGCGCTTGCCGTTCTTGGTTCCTGTCTCGTATACATACTTGGCAATTGGTGTTGAACCAACGAACGAAACAGACGCGATGTCTGGGTGGGACAGAATGCGATCAACGGCAATCTTGTCGCCATGAACAACGTTGAATACGCCGTCTGGCAAGCCAGCCTGGCGCAACAGTTCGGCAATGAACATTGGTGCGGATGGGTCTTTTTCGGATGGCTTCAATACGAAGGTGTTGCCGCACATGATGGCGTTAGCGAACATCCACATTGGCACCATCGCAGGAAAGTTGAACGGCGTAATGCCGGCAACTACGCCGAGTGGCTGACGAATTGAATACACATCGACACCCGAAGATGCCTGCTCGGAGTATCCGCCCTTCAGCAACGCTGGAATACCGCACGCAAACTCCACGTTTTCGATGCCGCGGGAAATTTCGCCCATTGCATCGCTTGGCACTTTGCCGTG
>CAINLH010000219.1 GCA_903850275.1 uncultured Acidimicrobium sp. | reverse complement strand
CGCATGCGAAAAAATAGATTCACTCAAGAATGATCTCGTTGGAATCAGCCACGACATCCATGCCCACCCCGAAGAGAACTTCGAAGAGCACTATGCACACAAACGGCTAACCGATGCAATTGGTGACAACAAGCTTGATGTAACCCGCAAGGCTTACGACATCGACACAGCATTCGATGTTGCGGTGGGGTCGAAAGGCGCCACCGTGGCTGTGCTGTGCGAATACGACGCACTGCCAGGCATTGGCCACGCATGCGGACACAACATCATTGCCGCAGCCGGTTTGGGTGCAGGCTTGGCTTTGGCAGGGCTTGCCGAAGAAGCAGGTGGCCGACTGCGATTGATGGGAACGCCAGCAGAAGAGGGTGGCGGCGGAAAAATTGAAATGGCAAGAAAGGGTGCCTTCGTTGGCGTTGATGCAGCGATGATGGTTCACCCAGCGGATCGAGAACTTGCTCGCATGAATGCAATTGCCATTCAGCATTGTTTGGTGAAGTACACAGGTGAAGCAGCCCACGCAGCGGTGTCGCCGCACTTGGGCAAAAATGCATTAGACGCAGCCGTGCTTGGCTACATGAATATTGCGGCACTTCGTCAGCACATTTTGCCAACCGAGCGAATTCATGGAATTTTCTTGAAGGGCGGAGAAAAGCCAAACATCGTTCCTCGTGAGACGGAAATGGATTGGTACGTGCGCTCGAACACCATCGAAACATTGCAGCCCCTGAAGGAACGAGTTGCTGGTTGCCTGCACGGTGGTGCACATGCGGCCGGATGCCACATCGATTTGCAGTGGCAGCCAAACCCATTCGCCGACATCGTCGACAACATCCCATTGCTCGCCGCTTATGTTTCCAATGCCGCACAGTTTGGTCGAATGTTGACGACCGAATACATGGCGGGCACTGGCGGCGGCTCGACTGACATGGGCAACATCAGTTATCTGACGCCATCGATTCATCCAATGATCGCGGTTGCGCCAGAAGGTGTGTCGTTGCACACACCCGAGTTTGCCGATTATGCAACAAACGAAGATGCAACTCGTGCAATTTTGGATGGCGCAAAAATCATGGCGATGACCGCAATCGATGTGTGGACGAACGATGCGCTTGCTGCCGAAATGAAGGCAGCGTTCGGCGACGGGTTTGTTCCCGAAGGTGTGCTCTAGTCGCGAGTAAGCGGTTTCGCTAGGCGCAGGCCAGCAAGTTTGTCTGGCTCGGAAAGCCCGGCCATTGCAACATCAAAGTCGGGCAGTGCGTACACCTCGCCGTCGTCGGTGATCATGATGTATCGATCGAACTGAGCAAGAAATGTGCGGTCGTGGCTTACGGCAACAACAGTGCCCTCGAAACCATCGAGTGCGCGCTCGAGCGCTTCGGACGATTCGATATCGAGGTTGTCCGTTGGCTCGTCCAGCAACAGAACGTTGTGACCCTCGATCTCTAGACGAAGGATTTCGAGCCTGGCTTTCTGACCACCCGAAAGCGTCTCGAACTTTTGTCGAGCGTTGTTGCGCAACCCATAGCGCGCAAGCGTTTTCATTGCCTTTTCTTCTTCGCTGATGCGGTCGCAGACAATGTCGAGGCATTCTCTTCCAAGGAAGTCGGGCCTGTTATTGACTTGTGTAAAGACCCCAACCGATGTGCGTGGGCCAAACGTGATCTGGCCTTCCGTTGGCTGGTTCTCGCCACTCAGCACTTTGAGCAGATGCGTTTTGCCCGTTCCGTTAGGGCCAATGAGGCCAACTCGTTCGCCGTGGTGGATCTCTTCGGAGAATGGCATGAACAGGTTGTCGATGGAAATGCGCTCGAGCTTGGCAACACGGCGAGCAGCATCTGCGCCACGCAAGCGAACATAAATCTGTTGGTCGGCAACTGGCGGCGGAGGAGGGCCGGCTGCAACAAACTTTTCCCAACGGGTTTCGGCGCCGTTGGCTTTTGTTGCATTCTTGAAGTTCTGAGCCGCTCGTTGTTTCATGATTTTCATGTGGTGGAAGAGGCGCCGCTCTTCATCATTCCAACGCTTCAAGTCGTCACCAAGTAACGATTGCCGTTTCTCTCGTGCTTCTGGGAACGTGACGTATGAGCCACCGTGAACCCAGCAACCAGAGCCCTCGATGACAACGATCTTCGTAGCGCAGCGCTCCAGCAGTTTGCGGTCGTGGCTCACCATCAAAATGGTGGACTTGCACGCTTTGATTTGTTCTTCGAGCCAAGTGCGTGTGGGGATATCGAGATAGTTGTCTGGTTCGTCAAGCAGCAATACGTCGGCGCCCGACGTGAGCATTAAATCCAATACAAGGCGTTTGCGTTCGCCACCCGACAACTCGGATACGAGCCGCGTGGAGAAGTCGTCAACTGGTGTTTTAACGCTGCGTTGCGCCGAGGCTTGCCACTTGGTTTCCAAGTCGTATCCGCCCAAGTCGCCCCAATCGGAAAGCGCGGTTGCGTAACCCATGCCGTCGTCTTCGCCAGCGGCCAATGCCTTCTCTGCTGCAACAAGCGCGCGCCCGGCCTTGCGCAAGTTGGATGGGGCAACTTCAATCAGCATTTCGCGAAGTGTGTCGTTTGGTCGAGACATACCAACGTCTTGTGTCATGTTGAGCATGGTTCCACCGATTGCAAACTCGCCGCCGTCTGCATCGATTTCTTGCGTCAAGATTCGCAAGATGGTGCTTTTCCCAACACCGTTTGCACCAACAATTGCTGCATGCTCACCGGGGGAAACCTTGAAACTGACATCAAAAAAGAGTTGGTCTGCACCTGGCGGGCCATATTCCAACTCTGAAACAATGATGCTGCTCACGCGAGATAGTCTGTCGGAAATATTCGTCAGTTACGCTGTGAAATGTGATGAATAAGCGCGCTTTTGGTCTGTTGCAGGTGACCAATGCACTTTCGGGTGTCTCCAACGGCGTGGTGATGATCACCGTT
>CAINLH010000218.1 GCA_903850275.1 uncultured Acidimicrobium sp. | reverse complement strand
TGAGGTCGTTGTGGCGATCGCGTTCCAAAATCATGACGGTCAGTTCGCTCAGCGACTTCTTCATGGCTTTGGCTATTTCTTTGAGATTCTTTGTGGGGGAGACGTTGAGGTCGATCGCGGTTGCCGCTTCTGGGCCTACCGCGATTTTCTCCATGTACACGCATGGCCCCGGGTTAAACATGGAGCCGCGTTCCGAAACCGCAATTACGGAGATTGCGTTTCCTCTGCCCATTGCCGTGAGCGTGGTGCCGTCGATTGGGTCGACAGCTACGTCGGCCAGTGGGTTCGAGCCGTTTCCTACCCGCTCGCCGTTGTACAGCATGGGGGCTTCGTCTTTTTCGCCTTCGCCAATAACAACAATGCCGTCCATGCTGACGGTGTCGAGCACGTTGCGCATTGCGTCGACTGCTGCGCCGTCGGCGGCAAGTTTGTCGCCACGCCCAACCCAGCGCGATGCTGCGAGTGCGGCCGATTCGGTAACCCGAACCAATTCCATTGCAAGGTTGCGGTCGGGAAGTTCTCTGGCTGGCATCACCCATAATCTAGTCGCAATACCGATATCGGCAGAAAACAAGTAGCGTCAGATGTATGAGTGAATGGAGCCCAACCGATCCAGAGGCGCCAACTACTCGATACGACTTGTCCGATTGGTCGGTAGACGATCGGGCCGACGTGGCCGCCACTTTGGCCGAGGCCGGCGTATTGCACGGCTGGGACGGCACCGAGTTGCTCGTTCCGCAAGACACCGAAGCAATGGTGGACGATCTGCTTGACGAAATTGAAGACCGCCTCGACGGCGCAGAAGAAGACGATGACGACGACGAGGACGATGAAGGTGACTCTCAAGTGACCGAATACGAACTTGATGAATGGTCCGATGGCGAGCGCAAGCAGTTGTGCGAAATGCTCGACACGCTCGACATCGGGTATCGCTGGGACGGCAACGTACTGCTCGTTCCGATCGGCGTAGAAGCGGTTGTCGATTCGTGCCTCGACTCCATCGACACTCGCGGTGTCGACTTCATCGACGAATAACGCTTAGCCGCCATGTCTCAACAAGTGCTGGCAGAGGTGGAAATTTGGCACTCTCGGCCAATTACGCCCACGCGCCGGTTGGCGTTAGGTCAAATCTTTTTACCAGTCGACCCAGCACCTGGCCTGGGCGGCATTTTGCTTGGTGCAATCATCGCTGCGCATATTGCCGACGTGCACGAAGACTTAGTGCCCGACGTACATCGCCTCATTCAACAGATTCAGCGCGGCGAAAACATCGTGCAACCACGACTGCGTCATCGTTTTCAAGCAGACCGACATGGGCTTGCTCGCAGCGTTCACCAGATGTTGGGTGACGGCGAAGAGGTTCGTTTCTCATTTGGCGAAGAGGGAACACCGTTGCAACAAGTGCTCGGTGCAATTTATATTCTCGAGCGGCTTGACACTTCGGTACGCACAGTTCTTGCACCAGTACTGATGAAAGCAATGACATGGCGTGGCCCACTCGGCCAATCGTTTGTTGCCTATTTAGCAGGAAGCGGCAACTCAACTATTTCCGCACTCACCGACCCGCGGGCATGGGCCCTAGAAGTGCTCGGGTTTCCTGCAGGCACCATCAAGCCGTCAAAGCGCGAAGTGCAGGCGCGGTTTCGCGAAAGCCTGCGCGAAGTGCATCCAGATCACGGTGGCGACAGCAACACCGCCAGCCGTTCCATCAACGATTTGGGCGAAGCCCGAAGGGTGCTACTCGACTCGTGAATGTCCGTGGCCTGGTGTTGTTTCCAGGCGCTGGTAGCAGCGCATCACATGGCGCACTCATTGCCATCGAACAAGCAGTTGCACCACTTCCCGTCGCAAGAATCGACTTCCCTTATCGCAAGGCCGGCAAAAAGTTTCCCGACAAGGCGCCCGTATTGGTGCAGTGCGTGAAAGACGAAGTTAGTTCGTTTGCCAAACAGATTGGTTGCGATACATCAGCCCTGGTCATCGGCGGCCGTTCCATGGGCGGCCGAATGTGCACCATGGCAAATGCCGATGAGCAAGACCCGCTCGTTGTTGCCGGCTTGGTGTGCATTGGATATCCACTTCATCCACCGAAGAAACCCGAACAGCTGCGCACTGCACATTTGCCAAACGTGACTGCCAAAACTCTGTTTATTAGTGGAACAAAAGACGAATTTGGAACCCCGGCCGAATTGCAGTCGGCGTGGTCGTTACTGGCGCAGCCGCCAACTACTCACTTCATTGAAAATGGCAGGCACGAATTGAAAGGTGCCGACGAAATGGTGGCAACCATCATCGCCGAGTGGTTACAGCACGTGTAGTTGCGCATCCTCGGGGTTTAAGTCTTCAAGATCGCGGTGTGCGGTTTCTGGGTACTTGAACGCAACCAACAGTGCAACCAAAACTGGGCCAAGTGCGAAGCCAAGCATCACGCGCGCATAACTGACGCCTTGGTCGAGCAACACACCTGCAGATATCAACCCGGCGCTACCGCCAAT
>CAINLH010000217.1 GCA_903850275.1 uncultured Acidimicrobium sp. | reverse complement strand
CCCAAGTCCTCTAGGTCGTCGGCAGCCTGAGAGCGACCAGCCCCCGATAAACCTGCGATCAACAGAATGTCAGCCACTAGTGGTGAGGCTACCTACGAAGATGCTCAAACACCGCGATAGCAACCGATTCCGGTAGCCACGATAAGGCTCGAAGTTGATCGAGGCTTGCCGACTTTACGCCAGGCACGCCACCGAGTTCCTTTAACAACCGTTTGCGTCTGCCGTCACCAAGGCCGCTGACTCCATCCAATGAGCCCTCTTTCATACGCTTACCACGAAGCTTTCGGTGAAACGTATTTGCAAATCTGTGTGCCTCATCGCGAATTACCTGCAACATGAACAATGCGTCACTCGTGCGGCCTAAGACAACCGGTGTATCTAAACCAGGGATGAACACCTGCTCGAATTGTTTTGCTAACGATGCGACAGGAATTTCATCGGCTAAACCAAGCGACTGAACAACATCTATTGCCACCGAAAGCTGACCCTTGCCACCGTCTACCAAAAGAAGTTGTGGCGCATAAGCAAATCGACCAGGAGTCGTTCCGCGCTCGTTAACTGGCATATCTCGCTCTTTCACGTATGCCGACAGACGTCGCGTTAATACCTCGCGCATTGCCGCATAGTCGTCATTGCCTGCCACATCCTTAATTTTGAATCTTCGATATTCCTTCTTGGACGGAAGACCATCTTCCAGAACAACCATGCTGCCCACATAGTCAGTGCCATGCAGGTGGGCCATGTCATAACACTCGATGCGAAGTGGCACTTGTGGAAGCCGCAATGCAACTTGCAACTCGGTCAGTGCGCGCGTACGACTGTCGTGGTCTGTCGCCCGTCTCATGCTGTGGCGCTTAAGTTCTTGTTCTGCATTATGCGATACCGTCGCGTGCAATTCGCGTTTGTCGCCTCGATGCGGCACGCGAACATGTACTGCGGTGCCTCGTATTTCGCTCAACCACGATTCGATTGCGCCCAAGCTCTCGGGTTCGGTGGGCACTAAGACAGTTTTTGGAACACCAAGTGCCGGTTCCTCGCTGTACATCGTTTCAAAAATTCGGTCCAACAATCGAGCAGTAGTGACGTCCTCCACTTTTTCAAGTGAAAAACCGTTCCTTCCAATAACTCGGCCGCGGCGCACGAAGAACACCTGCACAGAGGCCGTAAATTCATCTTCGGCAATACCGACTACGTCCATATCGTCGGCGGCGTCGCCAACCATCAACTGCTTTTCCAAGACATGCGCAATAGCAGTCAGACGATCGCGCAATTTTGCCGCACGCTCGAATTCTTGTCGCTCAGAAAATTCCATCATTTCTTTTTCAAGCTGTTCGACAACCTCTTGGTTGTCGCCATTGAGAAACTTCGTCAGTCGTTGAATATGCAGCGAGTAATCCTCTTTCGAAACTTCTCCCACACACGGGCCGCTGCATTTCTCTATGTGGAACAGAAGGCAGGGCCTATTGAGACGTTGATGCTCCTTGAATTTGTTGTTCGAACAGGTTCGGACTGGAAACGTTCGGAGCAAGTGCTCCAGGGTGTCACGTATGGCGCCAGGATGAACATACGGCCCGAAATACCTCACGCCACGCTTTCTCTTACCACGAAAAACAGTGGCTCGCGGCCATTCTTCGTCCATGGTGATTGCCAAGAACGGAAAACTCTTATCGTCTTGCAATCGAATGTTGAACCTTGGGCGATGTTCTTTAATCAAGCTGAATTCAAGCAGCAACGCTTCCACCTCGTTACGAACTTCTATCCATTCCACTTTTTGCGCTGCAGCCACCATGTTGGCCGTTCGTGGATGAAGTGTCTGAGGGTCGGCAAAATAACTCGAAATCCGGGATCGCAGATTGAGTGCTTTCCCTACGTAGATGACTCGCCCGCTGGAATCGCGAAACTGATAGGAACCCGGAGTATCCGGAATTATTCCTGATGGGCGCTGCATAAACCGAACGCTATTTCAACAACGGCAACAAGAACTTGCCTGTGTAGCTGCCCTTCACTTTTGATACAGCCTCAGGCGTGCCTTCGGCAATGATTTTGCCTCCACCATTGCCACCCTCTGGGCCCATATCGATGAGCCAGTCGGCGGTTTTGATCACGTCGAGATTGTGTTCAATCACCAGCACGGTGTTTCCCTGATCTACCAATCGCGCAAGAACTGTGAGCAATCGTCGCACGTCTTCGAAGTGCAAACCCGTTGTCGGCTCATCCAACAGATAAATGGTGTGGCCAGTACCCCGTTTCGCTAGTTCGGCCGCGAGCTTGACACGCTGAGCTTCGCCACCCGACAAAGTGGGGGCTGGTTGCCCGAGACGGACATAGCCCAGACCGACATCGACCAGTGTCTGCATGTGTCTGGAGATGCGAGGCTGGTTGGCAAAGAAATCGACGGCTTCTGCGATGGGCATATTCAGCACATCTGCGATGTTCTTATTTTTGAATGTCACGTCCAGCGTGTCACGGTTATAACGGGCGCCTTTGCACACCTCGCAGGGAACGTAAACATCCGGAAGGAAATGCATTTCGATCTTGATCGTTCCGTCGCCCGAGCATGCCTCGCAACGACCTCCGGGAACATTGAAACTGAATCGACCCGGCTGGTAACCACGAACCTTCGATTCGGGGGTCGTAGAAAACAACTTTCTAATGTCGTCAAATACACCTGTGTATGTTGCAGCGTTCGAACGAGGAGTTCTGCCGATTGGCGACTGATCCATGTCGATCACTTTGTCCAACTTGCCTACACCATCAACAGCAGTGTGTTTGCCTGGTGCATCCTTGGACTTATATATCTTCTGCATCAGCGAAGGGAGCAAGATGTCCCGCACCAACGTGCTCTTGCCACTGCCCGATACACCGGTAACCGCCACAAAACAGCCAAGCGGTACCTTCGCAGTGATGTTTTGCAGGTTGTGTTCGCGCGCACCTCTAATCGTCAACCAGTCGGCCCCTGTAGGTCGACGATCTTTCGGTACAGGAATACTTCGCTTACCGCTGAGGTATTGACCAGTGACTGAGCCTGCGGCTTTGTAAATACCCGGAACAGGCCCGCTGTACACCACCTCACCGCCGTGTTCCCCTGCACCTGGGCCAATATCGACAACCCAATCGCTAGCTCGAATGGTGTCCTCATCGTGCTCGACTACCAAAACTGTGTTCCCCAAATCGCGCAAACGAACGAGAGTTTCAATAAGCCGATGATTATCCCGCTGATGCAAACCAATTGAAGGTTCGTCTAATACATACAGCGTTCCGACTAATCCCGAACCGATCTGGCTTGCCAAACGAATTCGCTGAGCCTCACCACCTGCAAGCGTTGCTGCGGGCCGAGAAAGCGTCAGGTAATCAAGCCCAACATCCAACAAGAAACCGAGACGCGCATTCACCTCTTTAGTGATTCGCTCGGCAATCATCGTGTCACGATCACCCAGCACAAGTTTTTTCAAGAAGGCCGCAGACTCGGCGATCGACATGTCGCACACCTGGCTAATGCTGTGTTTGTTTACCTTCACCGCTAAAGATGAAGGGCGAAGTCGCTCCCCTTTGCATGCGGGGCAATCGGCCTCTCGCATGTAGCTCTCGAATTGTTCGCGAGCGTTGTCGCTTTCAGATGACTCGTGTCGACGTTTGATCCATGGAATCACACCCTCGTATGCTGTGCTGTATTCGCGGGTACGTCCATAGCGATTTTTATACTTCACCATCATCGAATCGCCTACACCGTTGAGCACCAAATTGCGATGCTTTTCAGAAAGCTTTGACCAAGGCTTGTCTAGGTCGATGTTGTACTCCTCGGCAACGGCCTCGAGCATCCTGGTGAAATACTGGGTGTGAGCAGACCTCCATGGCGAGATCGCGCCTTCATTGATGCTCATTCCAGCATCTGGAACTACTAAGTCAACGTCAACTTCAAATTTTGTTCCGAGGCCAAGGCACGACTCGCAAGCACCAAAAGGCGAGTTGAACGAAAAATTACGCGGCGCTAGTTCGTCGTAGCTGGTGCCGCATTTCGGGCAAGCGAGGTGTTGGCTAAACGTGATCGTCTCACCCTGCTCGTCTGGGTTCTTTGCGTTCATGATCTCGACTTCAGCAACGCCCTCCGCCAACTTCAATGCTGTTTCAAGGCTGTCCGTTAAGCGACGAGAAATGGTTCCCTTGCGTACAAGTCGATCCACGATCACTTCGATGCTGTGGTTCTCGTAACGAGCAAGCTTCTGATCCTGTTTGAGAAACTCGGAGATTTCCACGGTGACACCATCCACACGAGCACGGGAATAACCCTGACCCATGAGATCGTTAAGCAAGGTCTCGTACTCGCCTTTGCGCCCTCTTACAACTGGCGCAAGAATCTGAAAACGTGTGCCGTCTTCCAACTCCATAATTCGATCAACAATCTGCTGTGGAGTCTGGCGCTGCAATTGCGCACCATCTTTCCAACAATGTTGGATTCCGATACGTGCCCACAACAAGCGCAAGTAGTCGTACACCTCGGTAATGGTTCCAACTGTTGAACGGGGGTTCTTCGATGCAGTCTTTTGATCGATGGAGATTGCGGGAGAAAGACCTTCGATCACATCCACGTCTGGCTTGTCCATCTGCCCGAGAAACTGCCGGGCATATGAGCTCAACGATTCGACGTACCGACGTTGACCTTCGGCATAAATCGTGTCAAACGCCAGACTGCTTTTGCCAGACCCAGAAAGACCCGTGAGGGAAACAAGTTTGTCTCGAGGAATCTCGACGGAGATATTTTTTAGGTTGTGCTCTCGAGCACCACGAACAGAGATCGTGTTGGCTGCGGCTGATGGCGT
>CAINLH010000216.1 GCA_903850275.1 uncultured Acidimicrobium sp. | reverse complement strand
TAGCCCTTGTCGAAGCGCATTCCTTCAACCAAGTCCATCTCCATGCCGAAGGTCTGGCTCTCTTCAACGGTGATGACGCCGTCTTTGCCCACCTTGTCGATGGCTTCTGAAATCATGCGACCAATTTCTTCGTCGGCCGACGAGATTGATGCAACTTGCGCAATCTGCGACTTGGAGTCGACTTCTTTGGCAAGCGAACGAATGCTGGCAACTGCTGCCTCGATGGCTGCTTCGATGCCGCGCTTGAGGCTCATCGGGTTTGCGCCTGCGGCTACGTTGCGAAGGCCTTCGTGCACCATCGACCAAGCAAGCACTGTTGCGGTGGTGGTTCCGTCACCGGCGACGTCGTCGGTTTTCTTGGCTACTTCTTTAACGAGTTCGGCGCCAATGCGCTCGTATGGGTCTTCCAGGTCGATTTCTTTGGCGATTGATACGCCGTCGTTCGTGATCGTTGGTGCGCCCCACTTCTTGTCGAGCACAACATTGCGACCTTTTGGCCCGAGCGTGACGCGCACGGCATCGGCCAACTTGTTCATTCCGTTTTCCAGGCCGCGGCGGGCTTCTTCGTCAAACGCGATGATCTTGGACATGACAACCTCCGAAAAACCAATGGGAATATGCGTTAGCACTCTACCGCCGAGACTGCTAAATCAAACTGGGAGGGCCTATCGGATCTTGCTGAGCACCACGTCGGTATGGGTTTCGGTGGCGCCTTCACGCTGCAGCCACTTGAGGAGGGCGTCTAGGCCGGCTGTGCCATTGCAGGCAACGGCAAGGGTTACGTCGGATTCGCCCGTGACATGGGCGGCCCACAGCACGTCGTCGCGTTTCATGACGGCATCGTCGAAACCTTGGGTATGGGGAATGCGAGCATCGATCACGGCCTCGAGGGTTCGGCCCAAGGCCGCCTGGTTGATCTCGGCGCGAAACCCCTTAATCACGCCAGTTCTGGTGAGGCGGCGAACCCGCTCCGCCACGGCATTGGGCGACAGATGCACCCGGTCGCCCAGGGTTTGCCAAGCGATTCGTCCGTCAGTTTGCAGAATACTGAGAATTTCTTTGTCTATCTTGTCTATTGAAACGGTTTCATCTGCCATAGCCCTCATTATGCCAGTAAATCCGCAGTTTCGGAAGGATTAACTGCGGTTAACTGTTGTCATGACTGAAGCAACCTGGAGCTGGATCCTTGTGGGGTTCGAACTTGTCGCCATCGGCGGCATGTGGATGGTTGGCGCCCGCAAGTGGTGGGGCTGGGGCTTGGTCTTAACTAGTTCGCTTCCCTGGATGGTCTACGCCATTGTTTTCAATAAGCCGGGCTTCGTCGTCATGAGTTCGATCTACATCATCACGCATTCCAACAACTTGTATCGCTGGCGCAAGCGCCACGTGAAAGATGCGAAAAACACCGCTGCGCAAGAACAGTCGTCGCTGCTTATTGCTGCATAAGTTGGCGCAACCGCAACACATACTGTTGCGAAATATTGCTGGCCTCGTCGCCAATTACTGCCGAACGAAACGCATCGGGCACGCTCACCACAGGTAGTTCCTGCGCACTTACAGCAGAAACAACCTCGTCTTGTGTCATTGCCTGCAACGCACCGCCAAACTGGTCGTACACCGTTCGCACTGCTGCATCCTGCAAATACTTTGGCCGGATGTACAACTTGCCCAATTGAACGGCATCGAACGCAATGCTTGAATCCACATCGATGATGGCGTTGCTTTCGCGAATGAGTGACACCGAGTTTGCACCCTGCGGTGCAAACACCACAGACGGCAACGCAGCAATCTCTGCTGTTTCGCTTGCCGACAACTGTGTGTCGTCGCCACGCACGTGGCCGCTGATGACCAATTGAATGTTGGCAAGCTTGCCCAGCGCATGAAGTAACGAAATGGTTGCGTCCCTGTCCACCATGTTGTGCCACTTAGGCAAGAAGAAAAGCACTCGATGTTGCTGCGCGCCATTAAGCGTTGGCAGTTGCACCTGCGGCGCAATTCGATACAGCACGTGCAGCCATTCGCGCGAAAAACGAGCAGATCCCCACACCTCAACGTTGTTGCCCGACATCGTGGAGTTGCCCACAATGACGTCGCGGTGATAGTTGGCGCAAAACACGTAGGCATCGAAGCTGTCGCGGTTGGCAAACGGAAGTTTGCCGTTGTTGTTTGCCAAAGCCTGCTCTACC
>CAINLH010000215.1 GCA_903850275.1 uncultured Acidimicrobium sp. | reverse complement strand
GTCATCCCCGCTTGTTCGAGGGAAGCTTTTAAGTCAAAAAGAGTGTGCGGATCGCACAACACTCGCCAATGCTCGCCGTCGTCAACGATGTCCTCCGCACCATGATCAAGCGAAACCATCATCACGTCATCTTCAGTCTTGTTTTTGCCGACGAGCACAACGCCGCGTCGCGAGAATTGCCAACCCACCGCACCCGGCTCTGCCATGGATCCACCTGATTTACTGAAGGCAAGACGCACGTCGGAAGCTGTCCGGTTTCGATTGTCGGTGAGAGCGTCGACAAGAAGCGCCACCCCACCCGGCGCATAGCCCTCGTAGGTGATGCTTTCGTATGCGCTGCCAGTTTGAACGCCTGCACCGCGTTTGATCGCCCGATCAATTGCATCGTTGGTCATTTGTGCGGACTTTGCTTTGAGCACAACCGTGCGTAGCGACGCGTTGGATGCAGGGTCTGGGCCGCCACCTTCACGAACAGCTACTTCTAACTGGCGCGAAAGTTTTGCGAATGTCTTACCGCGGGCTTTGTCAGCCTTGCCCTTTTTGTGTTTGATGGTTGCCCATTTGGAGTGACCAGACATAACTCTTCCTCTCTACAGCATCTCTAAAAACATTGCATGAATTCGATTATCGACACCAAGTTCCGGGTGGAATGCAGCCACCATAACCGAATCTTGTTTTACAAGAATGGGGCTCTCGGCAAGGTTGGCTAGGACGCTTACACCGCTTCCGCAACGCACCACCTGCGGAGCGCGAATGAATGAAGCATGAAATGGCGATTGCAGGCCATCAACATCGATATCCATCTCGAAGCTGTCCACCTGACGACCATAGGCATTGCGCCGAACATCGATATCGATAACACCGAATGAACGTTGATCCTGTCGTCCGTCAATCACCGAGGTTGACAACATGATCATTCCGGCACACGTGCCGAATGCAGGCATGCCCTCAGAAAGTCGTGAATTGATTGGCTCGAACATTTCCGAGGTACGCAACAAGTGAGACATTGCCGTCGACTCCCCTCCAGGGAAAACCAACGCATCAACCGAAGCCAGATCTTCCTCGTTTCGAACTTGCAATGTTTTTTGTCCGAGAGACTCAAATGCAAGTTGATGCGCAGCAAAAGCACCTTGCAAGGCCAAGACTCCAACCGTTTGACCCACCTGGGGGCCTCTTGTCATCTACCAGCCACGCTCGGCGTAGCGCTCATTGATCTGGTCCATGCCAATACCTGTCATTGGCGCTCCCAAATTACGACTCACTTTGGCGAGCACTTTTGCATCGCGGAAGTGTGCAGTCGCTTCAACAATTGCTTTCGCACGTGGTGCTGGGTCATCGCTCTTGAAAATGCCGGAACCGACAAACACAGCTTCGGCGCCGAGTTGCATTGCAAGGGCAGCATCAGCCGGCGTGGCAATGCCTCCAGCGCAAAATAATGGAACTTGTAACTTGCCCGTTTGGTTGATTTCCTGGACCAGCGGCAAAGGTGCACCCAACTTTTTGGCCCATTCAAACAATTCGGCATTATCAGCCTGAGTGATTTTGCGAATGTCTCCCAAAATGTTGCGGAGGTGTCGAACTGCTTCAACAACGTTTCCGGTTCCTGCTTC
>CAINLH010000214.1 GCA_903850275.1 uncultured Acidimicrobium sp. | reverse complement strand
TGCCGTCTTTCATCACGAACAAGTTGCCGCCGTGCAAGTCTCCGTGGAATACGCCATAAATCATTGCGCCTTCCATGAAAGCAATCATGCCGGTGCGAATTACTTGTTGCGTGTCGATGCCTGCGTTTTGCATGCCAACGACGTCGTCAAACTTGAAGCCGCTCAGTCGTTGCATGATCAGCACCCGGCGCGTCACCAGCTTTGGGTGCGGGCGAGGAACGATGTAACCGGTTTGGCCCAACTCGTGCAGCATCTTGGCAACGTCCAACATGTTGTCGGCTTCAATTCGGAAATCAAGTTCTTCAACAATGGTTTCGGCAAACAACTCCACAAGTGCTGGTGGGTTTGCAAGCGCGCTTACCTTGATGCGGCCAACGAGGTGCGGTGCAAGCCACGCCATTACGCGCAAGTCTTGGCGCACCATTTTGGAAACCGATGGGCGCTGCACCTTAACCACCACGTTTTCGCCGGTGATCAATGTTGCAACGTGTACTTGCGCAATGGATGCTGCGGCAAGCGGGGTGGTGTCGATGTACGAGAACACATCGGTAAGCCGCGCGCCCAAATCGCTTTCAATTACTTGTTGCACTTCGTTGAAAGGGATTGGTGGCACTTGGTCGCGACACAGTTTGAATTCATTTACCAACTCGGCAGGGAACAAGCCCTCGCCGCTGCTGATGATTTGTCCAAGCTTGATGTAGGTACTTCCCAAGCGCTCGACGGCCTTGCGCATGCGCAACGAAATGTATGCATTGCTTGCCTCGGAAGTAGCGAACTTGTTGCGCTTCTTCTTGATGAACCACGGCAACAGCGCAATGCTCAACACCCAGACAACGGTGACTAGGCGGGCAACGGGTGGAAGTTTGGTTGGTGTGGTGAGCACCGGTATTTCTTGTTGTGCGCTGGCACGCAATGCAACTGCGGTGTTGTGCCATTCGATCTTTTCGGGTTCGAGTACCCACGGCGCGTTGTCGTCAAACGCGGCCCAGCTGCAATCAAGGGGAGAAGTCACCTGCTAATTCTGCCTGCACGAAGTGCAGCAATGACTTGTTGTGCCAAATGTTGTTGGCACACAATCAGGTCGGGGAGCCAGGTGTCACGCATGTTGTACACCAACGGCGAGCCGTCAATACGGCTTGTAAATAGGCCCGCTGCCTCGGCGACAGCCACCGGCGCAGCCGAATCCCACTGGTGCATGCCGCCGGCGTGCACGTAAATATCGGTTTCGCCCAGCACCACCGACATTGCTTTGGCCCCCGCCGAACCCAGTCGCGCAACTTCGCAATTCAATGCTTGGGCCACAACGATTGCCGCATCGGTTGCGCGGTTGCGCGAGACAACAAGCCTTGGCGCGCCTTCGTGTTTCGGTGGTGTTGGCGGCGGCTCGTTGGTGTCGAGCACTATGCCAAACGCGGGCAACGAAACGGCGCCTGCTGTCAGTGTTCCTTCGTTAGACGGCAAACCTTGCGCATCTTTTCGTTCCCACAATGCAATGTGCACGGCCCAGTCGGCGCGATCAAACTCGCTGTACTCCTGCGTGCCATCGAGTGGGTCGATAATCCATACGCGGTCGGCCGTCATGCGGTTGGAATCATCGGCTGCTTCTTCCGATAACACCGCGTCGTTTGGTCGGTGCTCGGCTAGCGCTTCATCCAAGAATCGTTGCGCGGCTGCATCGCCTACGTCTTTTGCATACCACGGCGATGCGCCGTCGTTATACAAGCGTTCACGAACTGCAAGCAGTCGTTTTCCAGTTTCTTCCGCGAGGTAGTGGGCAAGCTCGGCGTCGGTAAATGTCACGAAGCGCTGCGCCCCAAGTTGATCGCGTCTCGAACAATGGCGCGCAACGAGGCTTCGTTGGTGCCAGAGGCAATTAACGCATCAACATTTCGCTCCAGTTGTTCGGCCGCCGCATCGTCGAAGGCATCGATGCGCTTGTTGGCAGCAATGGTGGATGCAGTGAGCAAAACAATTGCGGCAAGCGACGTGATGAGGCCGATGGTGGTAACCACACCAACGTTGTTTCCCGCAATGGAGGAAATGATAAGGCCAGCAATGCCGCTCACAAATATCAAGCCACACAACACGCGAATTCGGCGAAGTGCAACCATGGCTGTTATCGGGCTAGCGGCTTGTACTTAATGCGGTGCGGTTGGTCGGCAGTAGAGCCAAGTTCTTTCTTGCGCCATGCCTCGTAGTCGGAGAAGTTTCCTTCAAACCAACGCACTTGGCTGTCGCCTTCAAACGCCAACACGTGTGTTGCAATGCGGTCGAGGAACCAGCGGTCGTGCGAAATCACCACAACGCAACCTGGAAACGATTCGAGCGAGGTTTCAAGTGCGCGCAGTGTGTCTACGTCCAAGTCGTTTGTAGGTTCGTCCAACAGCAACAAGTTGCCAGCTTTTTTCAGCATCTTGGCAAGGTGAACACGGTTGCGTTCGCCACCGGACAAATCGCCAACGCGCTTTTGTTGGTCGGAGCCCTTGAAGTTGAAGCTGGCCACATATGCGCGTCCATGAATTTCGCGGTTGCCCACCTTCAGCGTTTCTGCGCCGTCGGTTATCTCTTCGTACACCGACTTGTCGGAGTTCAGGGTGTCGCGGCTTTGGTCGACATAGCTCATTTGCACGGTGTCACCAATGGTGATGGTGCCGCTGTCTGGTGCTTCTTGCCCAGACAACATGTTGAACAGCGTGGTCTTACCTGCGCCGTTAGGGCCGATGATGCCAACGATGCCCGCTGGAGGAAGTGAGAACGTCAAGTCTTCAATCAGCAATCTTTCGCCGAAGCCTTTGCTTAGTCCCTTCACTTCAATCACGGTGTCGCCAAGGCGTGGGCCTGCAGGTATTGCAATTTCCAACTTGTCTGGGCCGCCGTCGGCTGCCTGCGCTTCGGCATGCAACTTCTCATATGCAGCAAGACGCGCTTTACCTTTGGACTGACGAGCTTTCGGCGCCATGCGCACCCAATCCAACTCGCGTTGCAGCGTGCGCTTGCGTGCTTCGTTTGATTTCTCTTCGCGGCCAAGTCGTTCTTGCTTTTGTTCCAGCCAACTGGTGTAGTTGCCCGAGAAAGGAATGCCGCGTCCGCGATCCAATTCCAAAATCCATTTGGCAACGTTGTCCAAGAAGTAACGGTCGTGAGTAATTGCCACAACGGTGCCTGGGTATTCCTGCAAGTAACGCTCCAGCCAGTCCACGCTTTCGGCGTCCAAGTGGTTGGTTGGCTCGTCCAACAGCAACAAGTCGGGGCGGCTTAACAACAAGCGGCACAACGCAACGCGGCGTCGCTCACCACCAGACAACTTGGTGACATCGGCATCGTTTGGTGGGCAGCGCAATGCGTCCATCGCAATTTCTACGTTGCGTTCCAAACTCCATGCATCTGCGGCCTGAATCTTTGCTTCAAGTTCGGCTTGCAGCACGCCAATTTTGTCGAAGTCGGCGTCGGGCTCGCCCCACATTGCTGTCACTTCTTCGTAACGGGCCAACATGTCGCGAATTGGTGCAACGCCATCCATCACGTTGCCAAGCACGTCTTTGGCTGGGTCGAGTTGCGGCTCTTGTTCCAGCAAGCCAACGGTGAACCCGGGCGTTAAGCGCGCCTCGCCGGTGTAGCCGTCGTCTTTGCCAGCCATGATGCGCAGCAGGCTGGATTTACCGCTGCCGTTAGAGCCGATGACACCAATTTTGGCGCCGGGGTAGAACGACAACGAGATGTCTTCAAGAATGGTGCGGTCTGGTGGGTAGAACCGAGCCAGTTTGTAACACGTATATATAAATTCTGCGGCCATGACGCTGTACAAACTAGTGGCAACTCCCGACTTCGGGGCGGTGCTAGTTTGGAAAACGAGCTGGACGCACGTTTTTCGGCTCATCATCACCTCAAAGGGGAGACATATATATGGAATTACTTAGCCGCGCTTACCTCGGAACCTTTGGTCTCCGTTGGTTGCACATTCTTGTCGGTATTGCCTGGATCGGCTTGCTGTACTACTTCAACTTGGTGCAAGTGCCAGGACTCGCTGCTTACGGCGATGAAGGCAAAGCTCGCAACATCACCATCGACAAGATCGCACGTCGCGCTTTGTGGTGGTTCCGTTGGGCAGCAATTGCAACTCTTGCAACCGGAATCTTGAT
>CAINLH010000213.1 GCA_903850275.1 uncultured Acidimicrobium sp. | reverse complement strand
CTCCGAAGTCGTCGATCAATTGGGCAAAGCCGGTATCGCCCCGCGCCATGTTCATGTTGCCAACTCGGCTGCTGCCGTTCGTCGGCTTGGTTCCGAACTTCACACAACCATGGTTCGCGCCGGAATTGCGCTGTACGGCATTGCATCAGACGCATCAAGCAATTCGTTCGGCGAGCCAACATCTGTTGTGTTGCAGCCAGTTTTGTCGCTGAAGGCACGCATCTCGCACGTTCAATGGCTAGATGCGGGCGAAGCCGTTTCGTATGGTTTGCGACGCCCGCTGTCGAAGCGCACGTGCATTGCAACGTTGCCGCTTGGTTATGCCGACGGTGTTACTCGGGGTTTGTGGAACAACGGCCATGTACTCATTGGTGGCAAGAAGCGCCCGTTTGCTGGCGTCATCACCATGGATCAGGCAATGGTCGACTGCGGCGACGACACCATCTCTATTGGCGACGAGGCGGTGCTCATTGGTCAACAAGGCAAAGAGGCAATCAGCGCCAACGACTGGGCCGCACTACTTGGCACCATTGGCTACGAAGTTGTGTGTGGCGTGAGCGCACGAGTTCCTCGCAACTATCTGCAATAACTCAATAGGCTGAAAGCCTTCTTCGTAGTGCACTTCTCATGCTTGCTTTAACTGCCTCCAACCCGCTTGACACCGAGCGCATCGCACAACGCATTGCCGCGCTTGTTCGCGCGGGCGACTTGATCACGCTCGTTGGCGAAATGGGTGCAGGTAAGACATACTTCGCGCAGTGTTTTGGCCGAGCCCTTGGCGTTACCGAACCGATTACGTCGCCTACGTTCAATTTGCTGCACACTTACGAGGGCGGCCGCATGCCCATGCATCACGCCGATCTCTACCGGCTCGAGCGCACGGGCGAAATTGCCGATCTTGGAATAACCGAGCTGCTTGGCGCCGGCGGTGTTGCGCTTGTGGAATGGGGCGACGTGGCAGGCGATGCGTTGGGAAGTGGGCTCAGCATCCATTTGCAGACGGGCGAAGAAATTTCCGCCGATGCCCGACACATCGACATTGGTTGGATGGGCATGTCGTGGGAAACGCGTTGGGAAAAATTGCGTAGTTCTCTATCCGAGTGGTCGCGCGCATGATCATTCTTGCCATCGATACCGCCACCGACGCGGTGAGTGTTGCACTGCACGACGGCGATGGTGTTATTGCAACGAGCGAAAGCCGGAGCGAACGTCAACACGCCGAGCTGCTGACTCCAATGATCGATTTCGTTTGTAAACAAGCAAACATCACATTGCACGATGTTGGTGCAGTGGCTGTTGACGTAGGCCCAGGTTTGTTTACGGGAATGCGGGTTGGCATTGCTTCGGCGCAGGCAATAGCTCACGTGCTCGAGCTGCCGATGGCGGCCATCACCAGCCTTGACGCACTGTCTGCCGAGGTGCCATCGACACTCGAAGTGGTTGCGTCGGTTATCGATGCCCGTCGCGGCGAGGTGTATTGGTCGTTGTACCGCCGAGTAGATGGCGTGTTGCGCCAGGTTGCCGCCCCTCAGGTTGGTTCGGTGGAGGAGTGTGCAGTCGAGATCATCGACCGCGGTCAGTCGACAACACTCGTAGGCACTGGCGCTTTGCAATACCGAGACGAATTTGATCAACGGCTTTCAACGGTGCTCCCCGAAGTGGAATTTGCCGACGAAAAATTCTCCATGCCATCCGCAACCACCATTGCCACGCTTGCGCACGAGCTGGCTTTGCGCGACATGCTGGTGGATGTGGATGCAATTGTTCCGTTGTATCTTCGAGCACCAGATGCGGAAATCAATTGGGCAACGAGGAGCGCGTCATG
>CAINLH010000212.1 GCA_903850275.1 uncultured Acidimicrobium sp. | reverse complement strand
TCTGTTCGCACAGGGACTAATCCGGGCGTCTCGGGTGTCGATGACAACCAGCGTTGTTGCAAAGGTGCAGATGGGTGCACCAACAGCACGTGTACATCACTCTTTTTTGCAAGATGTTGCAGCACCTGTATCTGTTGCAAGTTCAACGTCTGCAAGCCCGCAACCAAAATGCTTGATGGAACTTGCGCGGTTGCTTCAAGGTCCCGAGCGGGCGGGCTTGGTTCGTTAATCAACTTCCTTACTTCTCGCCACAAGTGAAATTGCCAAACGTCGGATGGCGAGAGGCTATTAATCACTCGCTCGCCAGAGCGAACGTCATCGTTGGCGGTTGGGCTGAGAACTGGAATCCCCTCTTCCCATTTGCGAATCATGGCTGGTCGTCGCATGTGATAACGATCGAAGCGGTCGGCGATGGCTCGTGCCGCAAGCAATGGCCCACCCGCGCGCGCAATATGAACGTCGTAGGCGTTGGTACCCGCCAACACCTGCAACACACTAAAAGTGAGGTTCTCTACAGCCCACGGGTCTATTCCGCTTCGGTTATGCAGTAAGCGATTGAGGGTGCCGGGGAAAGAAATGTCCACATTGGCAACCACCCCATCCAACGCGCCCGGTTTGCTTACGCCCAATCGAGTAGCGAGCTGTGAAGTAAGCCAGGCCTTGACACCCATCGTTGGCACCACGATGTGTTGGCACTCAAATATGTCCTGACCCGAAGCCAGGAAGGCCGCGGCAGGTTCGCAGATGTCATCAAGACGACTGACGTATTCAATCCGCATCGACATTGGCACTAACGGTAGTTCGTGGGTGTCCCGCTGCTGACCCGCGTAAATTCGGCTTTTTGCGCAAAGATAGCCCGAGTACTACTGTGACGAATGACCAACTAAAGGGGGAAGGTTCATGAAGAAAAGCCGTATTGGAAAGGCCGTTGCTGCATTAGCACTGGCAGGATTCGCACTTGCCGCATGTGGTGGAAACACCGGCAGCGACGAGGCAACAACCGACACTGCAGCAGGGGGCTCAGAAGTTCTGAGTGTCGTTGCTGCATACTCGTCGGCAATTGAAGAACCGTGGGATGGTGTGATTCACGAAGCTTTGCAAGAACTTGCAGATGCTGGTGAAATTACCTACAAATACATTGACAAGATTGGTTATGCATCGGGTGCATTTGAGCGCACTTTGCGACAAATCGCAGAGGAAGACAAGCCTGCAATCATCATGGGTGACTCGTTTGGCAACGAAGAGTCTGCTCGTAAAGTTGCACTTGACTATCCAGGCATAGCTTTCGTAATGGGCTCAGGTGGCGGACCAGCCGAACCGAACTTCTCGGTATTCGACAACTGGATTCATGAGCCTGCCTATGTTTCGGGTGTTTTGGCAGGAAGCCTTACCAAAACAAACATCCTCGGGATCGTCGGTGGTATTCCTGTTCCAGAGGTAAACCGAATTGTGAACGCGTTTATTGCGGGTGCACAATCGGTTAACCCAAATATTCAGGCAAAAGTCAACTTCATCAACTCATGGTTCGACCCTGCAGCAGCAAAGGAAGCAGCGCTTTCCCAGATTTCGGCTGGTGCCGACATTTTGTTTGCAGAGCGTGCAGGCGTTATTGAGGCCGCGGCGGAAAAAGGCTTGCTGGTGTTTGGAAACCAAATGGATCAGAAGGCAATTTCACCTGAATTTGTGGTTACGTCAAACGTATGGAATATGCGTCCAACGGTTAACTACATCCTCGACCAAGTCAAGGCTGGTTCATATACCGCGCAAGACCTCAAGGACTTCAGCATGGTGGCAAAGGGTGGAGCAACCCTTGCCGAAATCAACACCGGTGTAACTGGTGGTGTGCCTGCTGATGTTGTTGCTAAAGCACAAGCAGTGATGGATTCAATCAAGTCGGGCGTGTTCCGAGTTGATGTCAACGAAGGCATTCCAGCCGGTTCGGTGACCAAGTAAACAAACGAAGTTACAAACGAGTTCAACGATGAATTCACATGAGGGGGTAGGTGCCACGCATGGTGGCACCGCCCCCTCTATTTTTTTACGTGGTATCTCGAAGGCGTTCGGGGAAACCATCGCCCTTTCAGATGTCTCACTCGACTTACGAGCGGGCGAAGTTCATGCCCTACTTGGAGAGAACGGGGCCGGCAAGACCACATTAATGAAAATTCTGTATGGCCTTACGCAGCCGGATACTGGATTGATCGAAGCAGATGGCGTCCAACTCACGATCAACTCTCCTCGCGACGCGCGTGCAGCTGGAATTGGCATGGTCACTCAGCACTTCTCGCTGGTAAAGAATATGACTGTTGTTGAGAATATTGCACTTGCTAGTGCGAGCACTTTTTCACTAGATCTTGGAGTCGTACGAAAAGAAATCAAAGCAGCGTCCGAAAGGTTTGGCCTTGAAGTCTCACCCGATGCGGTCATTTCAACATTGCCAGTTGCTCTACAGCAGCGAGTAGAAATACTTAAAGCCTTGATGTCTGGATGCAGTTACCTGATTCTTGATGAACCAACTGCAGTCCTGGGGCCACAAGATATTGATTCGCTGCTTGACGTCATTAAGCGACTTCGCTCAGAGTCAGGCATTGGAGTTGTACTCATCAGCCACAAGATGGCCGAAATCGAGCAGGTTGCCGATCGTGTTTCAGTTTTGCGCAGGGGCAAAGTGGTTTCTAGTTCTAGCGTAAGTGGAATTAGCACGCAGGAACTCATCGGCTTGATGATGGGAACCGATGAGGTTGCTGTTGCACAACGACGCACCTCCAAGCAACTCGTTGGCAATCCAATTCTTGCCCTAAACGGCGTTGGTGTGAATATCGAAATGGGTGGACTCAGTGAAGTCTCACTAGATGTGCACCCTGGCGAAATCGTAGGTATTGCGGGTGTCTCAGGGAACGGTCAAGCCGAATTGGTACGAGTACTCAGCGGAACACTTGCAATCGACAAAGGGAGCATCGTTGTTGAGGGAAATACGTTAGGAAAAAACAGTCCTCAATCACTCATGCGTGCGGGCGTGGGCATGCTGGGCGAGGATCGACATGCATCTGCAGTGCACGCATTGCAAGTGATGGAGAATCTTGTTCTGGACTGCATTGATAGTTTCGCAACCAGGTTTCAACTTAAACAAAAAGAGATTCTTCAGCACTGCGAATCCGCCATCGCTCAGTTTGAGATCAAAACAACGCCCAAACAAGCGCTGGGAACACTCTCTGGCGGAAATATGCAAAAGGTGCTTCTTGCACGCCTGTTTAGTCGTAAGCCCAAGGTTGCAATTATTTCGCAACCGACACGTGGGCTTGATGTAATGGCAACACGTTATGTCCGCTCATTAATCATGAAGGCCTCTACCGAAGGAACTGCAGTTTTGCTCGTTAGCGAAGACCTCGATGAAGTACTTGAGATAGCAGACAGAGTCGCAGTTATGTATCGAGGCGCCGTAATTGGCATTGTCGATGGATCTACAGCTACACGTGAAACCATTGGTCAATTAATGGCAGGAATTACAAAATGAAACCCCGCTTTGCTTTGCGCTCTTCTATGCCCTGGTGGCGAGGGCCGGCACTTATCGCGGCCGCAGCGATCGTTACATTCTTACTTTCTGCCATTGTTATCCGCTGGGCTGGTGGCGATCCAATCTCGGCCTTTCGCTATATGTTCATCTCTCCACTGCAAACCAAGTTCGGATTCACCGAATCAATTTTGTCTGCGACTCCACTCGTCTTCACCGGTGCTGCAGTAGCAATCGCATTCCGTGCCGGGTATTGGAATATTGGGGCCGAGGGACAACTACTTGCAGGAACTATTGGCGCAACATGGATTGGAATTCACGCGGAGTCGCTTCCAGCCATCATTGGCGTTCCTCTTATCTTGCTTGCTGGCATGATATGTGGCGCACTCTGGGCCCTCGTACCTGCTCTTTTGCGCACCAGGCTTGGTATTGACGAAGTTGTCACCACGCTTCTTCTTAATCCCATTGCGTTACTGATTATTTCTGGCTTGCTTAATGGTCCTTGGAGAAACAGTGAAACCGGCTTTCCTGATTCCGATGTCATCTCGAAATCAACTCAGTTGCCAATCATTTGGCCGGGCACACGAGTGCACCTGGGATTGGCGATAGGAGTAGTCATCATTGCCCTGTGCTGGTGGTACGTAGGCAAGATGGCTGGAGGATTGAAGTTGAGAGCTGTTGGTATGTCTCCAGGCGCTGCACGAATCGCGGGGCTTCCAGTTGAGCGAACATTGCTCATCACAGCTTTGGTTAGCGGCGGAATTGCAGGCCTCGGCGGTTCCAGCGAAGTTGCAGGCGTTGCACACCAGCTCACCACTGGCATCAGCTCGGGGTTCGGCTACACGGGCGTGATAGTTGCGACTCTTGCCGCTTTAAGTTTTATTGGTTCTCTTTGCATTGCATTGTTATTCGGTGTGATTACTGTCGGATCATTTTCGGCTAGTCGAGCTCTACAAATTCCATCAACCATTGGCGAGTTTGTGCAATCCGTACTTCTCCTCACCGTGGTTGCGGCATTGGTCATTCAGAAATATCGAGTGGTCTGGACAAGGGGTAAGAAGTGATTGAAGTTACTCAAGAAATCATTGGCGCAAGCCTGCGTATTGCCACGCCATTGGCCCTTGCAGCACTTGGCGAGCTGGTTACAGAGAAATCCGGTGTTCTCAACCTTGGAGTTGAAGGAATCATGTATGGAAGTGCCTTTGTTGGAATAGCAACGGCTGCTCAAACAGGCAGCTTGACCACTGGTCTCATAGCCGCCCTTGTTACCGGCGCGGCTGCCGGATTGATCTTTGCATTCCTTACGGTGACGCTTGGAGTGAACCAACACGTGGCAGGGCTTGGGCTCACGCTATTCATGATCAGTTTTTCGAATTCGGCTAATCGCATTATGTTCACCGCGGATGGTGGCCAAGTGAGCGTTGATCCATGGCGGCCGTTCAACTTTGGTGGCCCAATCTTTAGCCAGTATTGGATCACTTATGCAACATTTTTGATCATCGTCCCTCTTACGTGGTGGCTCATGCGCCGTTCTGGGTTAGGACTCAAGATTCGAGCGGTTGGTGAAAACCCAGAGGCGGCGGACGTAGCAGGGATCAATGTGACCAAAACTCGTTACACAGCGATCCTGATTGGTTCGCTCTATATGGCGGCTGGAGGTGCGTTCATCACACTTGCTTTCGTTGGTTCGTTCACCATCAACATCATTAACGGACGTGGCTGGGTTGCACTTGCTCTCGTAATTTTTGGGCGCTGGAAGATTGGTCGACTGCTCGCCGGTGCTGCTCTATTTTCATTAGTCAATGCAGGTCAGTTGCAACTACGGCTGCTCCCCTCGTTTTCAGACGTTCCATTTGAGATTTTGCTGGCGCTTCCATACCTCGCCGTCATCGTCGGGCTTGCCGTTTCAGGACGCAATGTTCCCTACCCGGGCGCCTATCTCAAACCATATAAACGACACTAAGGACCAAAATGAACGACAAAGAGAACTACCAGCACGCGCTCAGCGAAGCGAAAAAAGGCCGAGCAGCGGGCGGAATCCCAATTGGTGGAGCTTTGGTTGTAGACGGAAAAGTGATTGCCGTGGGACATAACCAACGCGTCCAACATGGCAGCGCCATCCATCACGCAGAAATGAACTGCTTAGAAAACGCGGGGCGTCTTCCAGCAAGTGTTTACCAAAAGGCCACGATGTACACCACGCTCAGCCCATGCGACATGTGCACCGGCGCCATGTTGCTCTACAAAATTCCGCGTGTTGTTATTGGAGAAAATCGTACTTTTCTTGGCGGCGAGGCATTACTGAAATCACGCGGCGTTGAAGTAATCGTGCTTGATGATGAAGAGAGCTACCAACTGATGCAGGACTTTATTGTTGCCGAGCCAACTCTCTGGAATGAAGACATCGGCGAAGAGGATTAACGCCTCGTAGTTGCAACCGTTGTTGCCAGTACCGCAATAGCAACGATCAGTAGTTGCCCAAGCATGGCCGGCAAGCCAACCCAATCGGCCAGAAGCGATCCCCAATTTCGTAGGCCATCGCGGGGCGAATAAGCCTTCTTGCCTACGAGCATGCCCGCAATACCGACGATGAGCAATACCGCCACATTCATTGCAAGCACCTCGAACCAGCTTGAAATGGCCGATGACTTGCGAATGATTTTGCCAGTCTTGGCTACTTTGCCAATCTT
>CAINLH010000211.1 GCA_903850275.1 uncultured Acidimicrobium sp. | reverse complement strand
TGTTGAAACGGCCGCAATTTCCAAGCTGACACGCAGCGCTTGCGTAAGCGATTTTTCGGCGAACGGATGCATCCAGTTTTCGAAGGTGAACTCTTGCCAGGCAATGTTGAAGTTGCCTTTAGGTTTGTTGAAGCTAAACGCAACAATGAAAAAGATTGGCGTGAACAGATACAGAAGCCCGAGGCCAGCGAAAATATTGAGTGCCCAACGCCCCACCTTGCTACGTGTGCGCATCATGCCAAATCCTCCGTGCCGAAGATTTTGGTGTAGATGAGCACCAAGGACGCGATGCTAAACATCAGCACTGCAGACATTGCAGAGGCAACTGGATAATTGTTTTGCTTCAAGAACTGATCTTGAATTGAGTTACCAATCATTGTGGTGTTTGGATTACCGAGAAACTGTGCGTTCACGAAGTCGCCTGCTGCTGGAATGAAGGTGAGCAGCGTGCCAGCAAAGACTCCCGGAATAGAGAGAGGAAGCACCACTTTCCTAAACGCGCGGGTGGCGCTCGAATACAAGTCGCCCGCGGCATTAACGAGGTTGGTGTCGATCTTTTCCAAGCTCACATAAATCGGTAGCAACATAAACGGCAAGAAGTTGTAGGTAAGCCCACCAATAACCGCTGCTGGAGTATTCAGTAGTTTGCCGTTATCCATGATGTGCATCCACTCAAGTGCCTGGACCAAACCCACTTTGTCGAATGCGCGAACAACGAAACCTCGGTCGGCCAAGATGGTCGACCACGCGATTGTGCGAATGAGGTAACTGGTAAAAAACGGGATAACCACCATGCCAAGCAGGATGTTTTTGTACTTGCCACCGCGGAACGCAATGACATAAGCAAGCGGATACCCAATCAACACCGTAAGCACGGTGGCGATCGCCGCATATACGAACGCATGTTGAAACTGTGTACCAAAGTCTTTAAAAGCATTCGAATAATTCTGGAAAGCCCAAGTGAAGTTGTAGTCAACGGAGAATCTGCTGGGCTTTGTTGAAAGCGAGATGCGAAGCAAACTCCAAACCGGCGCAAGGAAGAACAATGCAAGCCACAACATTCCGGGCTTCAACAGCCCATATGGCGCAAGCAACCTTCTCGCTTCAGGGCCGCCTCGAAGGGCCAAAACCAAAACCCCGATGAGCACAAGCAACAGCAACAGCAGCACCACCGATGAGGCGGCACCACTCACCCACTTGGCCCCAAGTGCTACTAAGCACAAAGCCGAAACGAGCATGGCCCCCAGACCAACGCGATCGGCATTTGTGCCGATGCGATTTGAAACGGAGCCCCCCGTTGTCATGTTGTCGTCAGCGCCCGAGTCGGTGCTTACGCGCCGGTGATTGCCGAGAACTCCTCGTCGAACTTGGCTTCAACATCTTCTGTCAGCGTGGCGAACGCGCGCAAACGTGCGCTTGTTGCATCATCTGGGAAGAGCAACTGGTTGTCGGCAAGTTCTGGGTTGATTTTTGCGAGTTCCTCGCGAACACCCTTCACCGGCGACAAGTACTGCACGTACTGAGTGATCAATGCTGCCTGCACTGGGTCGTAACAGAAGTTCATCCACTTCGCTGCGTTGGCTGCATTCTTTGCGCCCTTTGGCAACATCATGACGTCGGCCCAACGTGTTCCGCCCTCTTCGGGAATAACGAATCGAACGTTGGGGCTGTCCTTGCCAAGCTGCAACACGTCGCCCGACCAACCCACGCAAGCAGCAAAGTTGCCACTCACCAGATCGTCGGTGTAGTCGTTGCCTGTGAATTGACGAATCTGACCATCGGCTTTGGCCTTGGCCAGTTTTTCGAATGCGGGTGCAGCATCATCGAACGAAGCAATGGTGGAAGGATCGATGCCCAATCCCATCGCGATCAAGCCAATGGTGTCGCGCATTTCGGTAAGCATTCCGATCTTGCCCTTGAACTCGGGATCGAACAGATCTTCAACGCTCTTCAACTCGCGACCAGTTACATCGATGTTGTAGGCAATGCCAGCCATACCTGCTTGCCAAGGCATGCTGTATTCGCCTGTTGGGTCCCACGGCGGATTTACAAAACCGTCCGTAATGTTTGCCATGTTCGGAATGTCGGCAAGTGGCAACTTCTCTGCCCAACCGAGGCTGATGAGTCGTCCGGCCATCCAGAACGTAGGAGCAATGATGTCGGCTTCGATGGTTTTGCCATTACCGAGCAGCGGTTGAATCTTTGCGAAATACTCGTTGTTGTCGTTGTAGCCCTCGGAGTAGTTCATGGTGATGCCAGTTGCTTCGGCGAAGCGGTCGACTGTGCCCAATGAAGTTCCCTCGGTCGGGTCGATGTAAAGCGGCCAGTTGTCGAATGACACCGTGGTCGACTCTGCACCGCCCGCGCTATCGCCACCACCGCATGCTGCAAGCAACGCTGGAAGCGAAAGCCCCATTGCGCCCAATGCGCCTGAGCGAGCCAGAAATTGGCGGCGGGTCATGTTGCTGGATACTGGGCGGTTGTTCATGATTCTCCCCTTCGTTGGTTACTGCTGAGATCTTAGAGCGTTGATTCGATGTGGTCGATGTCGGTTGTCGTTGCGCCAGCCTTATCGGGCCAACCCGCAAGCACGTAGCCGCAGTCGCTCTCCCATGTCATGGCGATGCGCTTGCCAGGTGCAATCTGTGGCATGCTCGCCGAAGAGTCGGCCAAACAAGTCATTTCCGTTCCGTCATCGAGACGCACGATGAGCCGAGCGGTTGCGCCCTGGAACACCAAATCGGTCAGCAAACCCTCGATGCCGCGTCCTTGAACTTCCACAGTTGCGGCTGGCTTGATGCGCTCGGGCCTCAGCATCACGGAGACCTTGTCGCCCACAGAGAAAGGCGCGCCTTTCGCTGACGCTCGAACTGTTGCACCCACTCGCAACTTGACGACGACATCTTCCCCATCGCTCGATTCGACCGTGCCCGGCAACAAGTTGGCCGAGCCAATAAACCCAGCAACGAACAGAGAAGACGGCGTGCGATAGATCTCTTCTGGGGTGCCGATTTGCTCGACATGGCCCTGGCTCATGACCGCAATTCGATCGCTCATGGTGAGCGCTTCGCCCTGATCGTGCGTGACAAAGATGAAACTAATTCCTACTTCTCGTTGAATACGTTTCAGTTCGATCTGCATGGCTTCGCGAAGCTTCAAATCGAGTGCCGCCAACGGTTCGTCCAACAACAACGCGCTTGGATAATTGACAAGTGCACGAGCAAGGGCGACACGCTGTTGCTGGCCGCCCGACAGCTGTGTTGGCTTTCGGGTTGCAAACTCGGCAAGACGCACGATCTCCAACATCTCCATCACGCTTGTCTTGATCTTCTTTTCGTCAATTTTTTTGCTTCGAGGACCGAATGCAACGTTGTCGAAAACGGTCATGTGCGGGAAGAGTGCGTATTGCTGAAAAACAGTGTTCACGTTTCGCTTATATGGAGGAACAGATGAAACGTCTACGCCGTCGAGCATGACTCGGCCCGAAGTTGGTTGCTCGAAACCAGCAATCATTTTGAGCGTTGTGGTCTTGCCGCAACCCGAAGGGCCAAGCATGGCGAAAAACTCGCCCGTAGCAATAGAGAAATTGGCATCATGAACAGCAACAAAGTCGCCGTACGTCTTAGAAATGTGATCGAGTTCGATCACATTTTTTGGATTTGCCGATTCCCCCATGGTGCTCCCCGATTAGCTGTTGAGATTGATCATTACGTGCTTGATACGTGTGTAGTCATCGAGTGCGTATGCCGACAAATCTTTGCCGTAACCCGACTTCTTGTAACCACCGTGCGGCATTTCGGCGACCATCGGGATGTGCGTGTTGACCCAAACACAACCGAAGTCGAGATTCTTGGTCATGCGCATTGCACGGCCTAAGTCCCGGGTCCATACCGAGGAGGCGAGTGCGAATTCCACACCGTTAGCCCACTTCAAGGCTTCGGCTTCATCGGAGAACTTCTGCACAGTAATTACCGGAGCAAACATTTCGTCTTGAATCATCTCGTCGTTCTGCTTCAAGTCGCATACAACAGTCGGTTCGAAGAAATATCCATCGCTACCAATTTGCGAACCACCAGTGGTGATCTTTGCGTGCTTTGGTACACGATCGATAAAGCCCTTTACCTTGCTCAAGTGCGAGCCGTTATTGAGCGGCCCGTACAGCACGTCGTCGCCAGGCTTGCCCGTTTTAGTTTTCTTTGCAGCCTCGGTAAGTGCATCAACAAAGTCGCCGTAAATTTTCGGCCCAGCAATGACGCGTGTAGCCGCGGTGCAGTCTTGTCCGGCATTGAAATAGCCAGTCATTGCAATGGTTTCAACAGCAAGTTCGATATCGGCATCGTCGAAGATAACGACCGGAGCCTTGCCACCCAGTTCGAGGTGGACACGCTTGAGGCTTTTTGCAGCATCTCCGGCAACTTCCATACCTGCACGGACAGAACCCGTGATTGAAACCATGCCCGGTGTTTCGTGCACAACCATGCTTCGGCCAGTGTCGCGATCGCCACAGATGACGTTGAGCACGCCTGGAGGCAATACCTCACCAAGCAATTTTGCGATGAGCGCCGTTGATGCGGGAGTTGTGTCACTTGGCTTCAGCACTGTTGTGTTACCGGCAGCGATTGCGGGAATGAACTTCCAAACGCCCATCATTAACGGGTAGTTCCATGGCGCAACTTGTGCGCAGACACCGATTGGCTCGCGGCGAATGTACGAAGTAAAGCCCGACATGTATTCGCCTGCACTCTTGCCTTCGAGCATGCGCGCAGCGCCGGCAAAGAAACGGATTTGGTCCATCATCGGCGGAACTTCTTCACTGAACGTGATGGCTCGAGGCTTGCCAGTGTTTTCGATTTCGGTTTCAATCAACTCGTTCATGTTGGCTTCCATGACGTCGGCAATGTCATTAATTGCCTTCTGGCGCACCGAAGGGGTGCTGTTCTTCCACGAGTCGAACGCGTCTGCCGCGGCCTTCATTGCGGAGTCAACATCTGCAGGCCCCGACAACGCTGCGGTGGCATATTGCTTGCCGGTTACCGGGTCGATTACTGGGGTTGTGCGGCCATCCTGGGCGGCCACTTCTTTACCGTTGATGAAGTTATTGAACGATTTCATAGTGCAACACTAACCAGTCTCCACATGGGCTAGACAAGATGCATGCAACCAGCCATTTCTACCGTCGGGGTGCCGAAAGAAGTGAAGACGCTAGAAGGACGCGTATCCCTCACCCCGGACGGTGTGAGGGAATTTGAACGGCTGGGGGTTCAGGTATTCGTTGAGACGAATGCGGGCGAAGGCGCGTCCATCACCGACGCCGAATACGTGGCCGCTGGGGCAACCATCGTGCCGACCGCCGCAGATGCATGGAGTCAACAGATGGTGGTCAAGGTGAAGGAGCCAAAGGCAGAAGAGTTTGCGTTTCTGCGCCCCGACCTGACGCTTTTCACATACCTGCATTTGTCGGCTTACCCTCAGGTTGCTGCCGCTCTGCAGAAAGCAAAGACCACATCGATCGCTTACGAAACCGTGCAGATGGATGATGGCTCGCTTCCGCT
>CAINLH010000210.1 GCA_903850275.1 uncultured Acidimicrobium sp. | reverse complement strand
TTGATCAACCCGAAGCTGAGTCAGTAGCTCCTGCTGTAAAGAAGCCACAAAAGAAGTCGGCAGACGACCTATTCGCGAAATTGCGCCAATCGACGACTAGTGAAGTTGCAAACAACGTAAAGAAACCTGCGCTGGCAGCGGTTACGCCTTCGTCAAAAAATGATGAAAAAGAGAGTCGGCCTGTAAAACCTAAAGCCAAGGTTGTTGTGCCCAAGGTTGACAAGAAAATGTTTGAGCAGCGCGACGATGTGCTCGCCCCCTTGAAGGTGCAGATGGTGCGCAAGGTTAAGCGAGTTCTCGCTGACGAAGAAAATGCGATGCTCACGTATTTGCAGGGCAAAAAGTCGGTCGTTGCATTAGAGACATTGCTTCCCGCAGCCGATACCCATGCCCAGCAGCACATTGAAGCACTGACCGAAGATGTGATGACTGCCGCAATGGCAGGTGCGAAAAGCCTTTCGCCAAGCCTCAAGGCAGATTTGCGGAAGCGAGTCACGAATACTGCCGTGATGCAGGTGTTGTCGAAGAATATTGATGAGACAATCGTTCGCCCATTGCGAGAACGCATTCAACGCGGAGTCGAACAGAGCAACGGTGACCGTGACGAGATGGCATCGTTGCTCCGCAGCGTGTTCCGGGAGTGGAAGATGCAGCGAGTAGAACAGTTTGTGGCAGATATCGCGGTGCTTGCGTACAGCAGGGGTGCGTATTTGACTCTTGATCAGGGAACCAAAATGTGTTGGATGGTCGACCCGAATGGCCCAAGCTGTGCCGATGCAGAAGACAACTCGTTGGCAGGCGCGACGGCACTTGGCGATAATTATCCAACTGGTCACCAGCATCCAACGGCACACGCCGGATGCCGATGCCTACTCGCGCCAATAGGCGAGTAATCTCCTCGGGGTGCGCAACCCCTCAGACCTCCCCCCACGCCGACCACGACAATCAGGTGGCGGTTTCACGTTCAATAAACCAAGTCGCGGCCGAATTGTCGCAGCAGTTGTAGTTGCTGCGCTCGTAGCGCTCGTCATTTCAGGCAGAAGCATCGCCAGTTTTTATGTGAATGTTTTATGGTTCGACGTGCTTGGTCGCACCGATGTCTATTGGAGTGTTCTTGCAACAAAAGCTCTGTTGGGCGCGGTGTTCGTTGCGGTCTTCTTGGTGATCATTGTCGTCAACTTATGGCTTGCCGACCGAATTGCACCCGCAATCGTTGCTCCATCACCAGAAGAACGTGCTCTTGCGGGGTATCGACAACTCGTTGGTTCACGCAAGTGGCTCGTTCGTTTTGTTGTTGGTGGTGTGCTGGGTTTGATGGTTGGCTTGCCTGCGATGTCGCAATGGCAGGACTGGTTGTTGTTCACCAATCGACAATCTTTCGGCATTGCCGACCCAGTGTTTAACCAAGATGTCAGTTTCTATATGTTTCAGATGCCGTTTGCAGAGTTTGTTGTCAACTGGCTGTTTGGAGCACTCGTTCTGATCGTTCTTGTTGTTAGTGCGGTGCATTACCTCAACGGTGGTATTCGTCTGCAAGTGCAGGGACGTAAAGTTACTCCGCAGGCAAAGGCGCACCTTTCTGTGCTGTTCGCCGGCCTTGCTCTGGTGCGCGCAGCGGGTTACTGGCTGTCTCGCTTTGGTCTCACAGGTTCAACACGTGGCGTTGTGCAAGGCGCAACATACACCGATGTCAATGCACAGTTGCCGGCCATCAACTTGATGATCCTGGTTTCCGTGGCGGTAGCACTGCTGTTTTTGTGGAACGTTCGCATGAAAGGGTGGCGCATTCCAGTTATGGCCACGTTGATGTGGATTGTTGTCGCGATTGCGGCAGGCGGCATTTACCCAGCGATAATCCAGCGATTCTCCGTGCAACCAAACGTGAGCACCAAAGAGTTGCCGTTTATCGCAAACAATATTGAAGCGACTAAGCACGCAATGAACCTGGGTGACGTCGTGAGGACTCCATTGTCGTTTGGGCCAATTTCAACGGCAGATGTCACGGCATCGGATGCGCCACTTCGAGATGTACGCCAGTTAGATCCAACTGAAATGCGGGATCGTTTTGCGCTCGACGAAGGAAAGACATCGTTCTACGCAATTCGCGATCTTGACGTCGATCGCTATTCGATCGATGGCAGATTGCAGCAAGTCATCCTTGGAGCACGCGAGTTAAACACCGCGGGCATACCGAACCGCACCTGGGTCT
>CAINLH010000209.1 GCA_903850275.1 uncultured Acidimicrobium sp. | reverse complement strand
GGTTCGAGCGTGCCAACAAACAGCAAATAATTTTTGGGCAACGAATAATGCTTTCGCGCCTGCACGACATTGTCGGCAGTTACATCGATTGCTCGAACGCCAAGCGACACCAGACGTATTCGGTCTGAACTGAAACCAGACTCGAGACAATCATTGACAGTTGCCTTCGAGCTACACAACAACATGTCTGCTCGCTTTTTCAATACCTTTATGCTTCGCCGAAAAACATCGTTACCGCGCTTCGTGAAAAACTCCGGATGATGCAAAAATGCCAAGTCGTGCACCGTTGCAACCATTTTCTTTTTCGTTGCAAATGGAATAATTGACGTGCAATGCACAAGATCGATGTCGGGTATTGCGCGCTCCACTCGCGGCTGATTGCAGCGCAGCGATAGTTCATAAAGCAACGGCCCAGACGCCGGCAGCCCCGCAACATCAATCGAGATGTCGAAGGTGACACTTGGGTCCTCTCCGTGCCGACCGGAAACACCAACAAGTTCGATGTCGGGCCGCACTGCGGGAAGTGCGCGTGCCACTTCAATGGCCGAAACTGCCGTACCTCCAGGCACCCGATGCCAGCACTGCTCAAGCGTGTAAGCGACCCGCACGCCTTCCATTGTGCCAACTCAGTATCGTCTAAGCATGCCTACTTCGTCGTCTGCCACCGTTTCGCCTGCTTATTGGGCTAATCGCACGGTTGTGGTAACTGGCGGCAACGGGTTTCTTGGCTCGAAAGTGGTTTCGACCTTGCGCGACGCAGGCGCCACAGTTGTTGCACCAACACACGCAGAGGCCGACTTCACTCTGGCCGGCGTGGCAGAGGATCTATTTCGCAAGCACAAACCGAGCCATGTCATTCACCTCGCAGCACGCGTAGGAGGCATTGGGTTCAATCAGGTTGCGCCCGCACAGTTGTATCTCGACAACTTGTTGATGGGAACGCTGACTATCGAAGCCTCGCGTGCAGCAGGCGTCGAAAAAACGGTGCTCCTTGGAACAGTGTGCTCATACCCAAAGTTCACTCCAGTGCCATTCCGCGAGGAATCATTGTGGGACGGCTATCCCGAAGAGACAAATGCTCCTTACGGAATTGCAAAGAAAGCAATGCTGATTCATGCGCAGGCAAATGAGTCGCAATACGGCCAGCAGTTTGCATGTGTAATTCCCACCAATCTCTACGGCCCGGGAGACCACTTCCATCCGTCCGTTTCCCACGTGATTCCCGCATTGATCAAGAAATGTGTCGAGGCAAAGGAGAACGGAGACTCGAGCGTCTCTGTTTGGGGCACCGGCACAGCAAGTCGTGACTATCTCTATGTAGTCGATGCGGCCCAGGCAATTGTTCTTGCAGCCCAAACGCGCAATAGCGCAGAGCCGCTCAACCTTGGCAACAACCGAGAAGTCACCATTCGAGAGACAGTTGAAACGATTGCTCGCATCGTTGGCTTCACCGGAACACTTGTATGGGATTCGTCGAAGCCCGACGGTCAACCGCGTCGACGCGTTGATGCCAGCAGAGCAGAGCGCGAACTTGGTTGGCATGCGTCCACCAAATTTGAAGAAGGCCTGCGCAATACCGTCGAGTGGTATCTAGCAAATCGCGAATTAGCCGAGAAAGCGCCTCGATAACTTCGTGAACCTGCCACCTCCCAGCGTTCCACCTCCCCCGCCACCTCCGCGTGCCACCACACGACGTCCGTCTGCTCGCATCCAACGCCGCCAGCGCGTGAGCCAACAACAAACAACTCCTCGATGGGCAGGCCCCAATCGGCGACGCTCCAACCAAATGTCATTCACCAATGCGATCATCGCAACGAATGTTGGCCTCTATGTGTGGGGAATACTCAACTCGTTTGCTGCAACGTCACGTGGTGGAATAACCGACTACGAGGCAAGGCTCGGGCTGATGCGTCAATTCATTGATGCCGGCGAGTGGTATCGCTTGATCTCATCGGGGTTCTTGCATTTCGGGATTCTTCACGTCGCAATGAATATGTTCCTGTTGCTTCAACTTGGCCGCATGCTTGAACCGCTTTTAGGGCCGGGCAAGTTTGGCCTGATTTATTTTGTCTCACTCCTCGGCGGCTCGGCAGGCGCATTACTGCTCAGCCCAAATGCGTTTACCGGTGGCGCTTCCGGCGCAGTATTTGGCGTAATGGCTGCAGCAGTAGTTGGTACGCGCGCGCGCGGAACGAACCCATTCCGCACCGGCCTTGGCATGACGTTTGCCATCAACATTGCATTCACGATCGCAATTCCAGGCGTGTCAATCGGTGGACACTTTGGCGGCGCAATCGCCGGCGCACTCTGCGGCGCCGTGATTCTTGCGCCCGCTCAATGGCGTTTACCCGCTTGGAGCCAGACAGTCATTCCCGCACTCATTGGTCTTGCCGCCATTTATATTGCCGTTACACCCTCGCTGTAACTTCGCTTCAACTTCCTCCAATTCTGCTCATCTTCACGTTTGGAGAAATTATGTTACGCACCCTTCGTGCACCCGTTTATGTTCCGTCACCACACATCGACCCCATCACCACACCTCAACACGCACTCGCTGTTTTTTCACTTGCCATTCGTCGACCACTGTGCCCCGAACTGCTCGTGATCATGCTCGACTCCCAGTTCTGCGGCGTTGGCCTTCTGTCGTTCGACTTAGATACACCATTATCGAATGTGCTCGATCAAGCAGTCGGCATGTGCAGCGCAACAGACGTGGCTACGTCAATCATCGCTGCCAGTGTCAAACCGCAGCCCGCACACGTCGATTCCGATAACAGCGAGTGGCAATTCATGCGCGAAACATGTCGGCGCGCGGGTATTTCCGCGCTCGACTGGTACGTGATAACAAGTGGTGCTGTTACGTGCCCAAGTAGGCGTTAGTGGCAACCGCAACCTGTGCCGCAACCACCCGTGGCACGCGGCATGCTTTTTTGCGGTGCCGATGCGCCGCCAACCGAGGCAAACACGCTAAGCAATCGAACTGCATTGTTATGTCCATCGGGGCATGTTGCTGGAGTGTCTGCCTCCGACATCGAACGTCGCTCCTCAAAAACCGAATCACATGTCTTGCAACGAAATTCATAGGTAGGCATGCCCCTAGTGTAGAAGCGTGAGCACCCCCACACCGTTAAAAACCAGGCCAGCGCCAAGCCTTGATACCGAACAAGAATTGGAAACGGCCGAACCGGCCATGGCCCACATTGTGAAAACTGAACCCGGCGAGGATGCAGCCAGCAAAGTTCTTGAAGCCCGGATTTATGGAACCCCGCTCGAAGCCCTGTGCGGACATGTCTGGATTCCGTCTCGCGACCCGAAGCAGTTACCGCTGTGCGATAAATGTAAAGAAATTTACGAAACATACCGAATGTTTAACGACGGCCTTAACGAGCGCCCTTCCGAATAGTTAACGAAAATTTCGGGCAGCTACTTTGGCACCCACGGCCAACGGTGCAATGTGTTCTGCAACAACATTGATAACGCCGCCATCACCCACTTCCAATCGACCGCGGACCAACAGCGCGCCTGCTCCACGCGCAGCTTTTCGATATCGTGTCCAACAACCAACCGAACAGACCACGTTGATTAGACCGGTCTCATCTTCCAGGTTGATGAAGGTGATACCTTGCGCAGTCATTGGTCGTTGACGATGCGTCACTGTGCCAGCAACAAGCACTTTTGCGTCGCCGGCCTGACCACGCGATGGCAAGTCGGCCGCAACCACAACGCCCATGCGTTGCAGTTCGGTGCGTAAAAACTCGGTTGGGTGACCCGTTGGAGAAACGCCCGTGGCCCAGATGTCGGCGATTGCTTCTTCGACTGGTTGCATTCCCGGCAAATGCGGTGCTTCCGAACCAGTCGTGACGCCAGCCAATCGATCGGGTCGAGATTGAATCACTGCGCCCGCACTCCATAATGCATCGCGTCGCTGTTGACCGAACGATTGATTAAAAACGCCAGCTGTTGCCAGAGCCTCCAACTGAGCAATATGCAATTGCGGAACACGGCGAACCAAGTCCTCCATGCTTGCGTATGGACGACCAGCCTCGATGCGTTGCGCAACCGAGGCGCTCATTCCGCGCACCGACCCAACGCCCATTCGCACAGCAAAACCACCGGTGGATTTCTCGCAAGGCTCCAACGTTGCATCAGCACGTGAAGCATTGATGTCGGGCGTGAGCACCGCCACACCATGACGACGAGCATCTTGTGAAAGCGAGTGCGGCGACCAAAACCCCATCGGCTGCGAGTTCATGAGTGCTGCACAAAATGCCGCCGGCTCGTGCAACTTGATGTACGCAGACGAATACACCAAATAGGCAAAACTCACCGAGTGGCTTTCGGGAAAGCCATAGCTTGCGAATGCCGACATCTTTGTAAAAATTTGATCGGCAATGTCGCCACGTATTCCGCGCTCGGCCATGCCCGCGTAAAGACGTTCGCCCAGTCGTTGCATTCGAGCCTGTGAACGTTTTGAACCCATTGCCTGACGAAGTTCGTCTGCTTCGGCTGGCGTAAAACCGGCAACGTCAATAGCCATCTGCATCAGTTGCTCCTGAAACAAAGGGACGCCCAACGTTTTTCCTAACGCATTTTCAAGTAGCGGATGCAGGTATGTGATGGGCTCTTGTCCGTTGCGCCGACGAATGTACGGATGCACCGAACCACCCTGAATGGGCCCCGGCCGAATGAGCGCAACCTCCACAACAAGGTCGTAAAAACGGCGCGGCTTCAGCCGTGGCAAAGTGGCCATCTGAGCACGTGATTCGATTTGGAAAACGCCAACCGTGTCTGCGCGACACAACATGGCGTACACCTCGTCGGATTGCGGGATGGATGCGAGATCTAGTTGCACACCACGAAACTCGGCAATCAAGTCGACCGCTTTATGCAATGCCGTCAACATTCCAAGACCAAGCAAATCGAACTTAACTAAGCCGGCTGCCGCACAGTCGTCTTTGTCCCACTGCAACACACTTCTGCCCTCCATGCGCCCCCATTCGACGGGACACACTTCTGTCACCGGGCGATCGCACATAACCATTCCACCCGAATGAATGCCCAGATGTCGTGGTGCGTCTTGCACCTGTTGCGCAAGCGCAAGCACCGACTGAGGAATGCTGTGATCGTTGCTAACTGTTCCGGCTTCAAGGGCGCCCCATGCTTCAACTTGTTTGCTCCACGCATCTTGCTGGCCGGGTGCAAAACCAAGCGCGCGGGCCATGTCTCGCACGGCGGAGCGGGCTCGATACGTAATCACGTTTGCAACTTGCGCCGCATGGTGTCGGCCGTGTCTTTGATAAACGTACTGAATGACCTCTTCGCGACGACCGCTCTCGATATCAATATCGATATCTGGCGGGCCATCTCGTTCTGGTGAAAGAAACCGCTCGAAAAGTAAGCCAAGCGAAACAGCATCGGCGCGCGTGATGTCAAGCGAGTAACACACTGCGCTATTCGCAGCGCTACCGCGGCCCTGACAGTAGATATTGGACCGCTGACAAAACTGCACGATGTCCCACACCACGAGGAAGTACCCAGCAAAACCAAGTGACGCAATAACGCTTAACTCGTGATCAATTACTTTCCATGCTCGAGCCCGTAGCGATAAGTCTTCGTTTTCATCCGCGGGGCGTGCGCCGTAACGGCGAGTGGCCCCCACCTGCACCAACTGGCGCAAGTACGACATTTCATCCATTCCTTCGGGACACGGAAAAGGCGGCAGCCGCGGCGCCACCAATCGCAAGTCGAATGCGGCATCTTGCGCCAGTTGTGCAGAACGCTCGACAACGCCCGGGTATCGACCAAATCGTCTGCGCTGTTCAGCCCCGCTGCGCAGATACGCAGTGGCCGCAGGCGGCAACATCATGTCCACGTCGTCAAGGCTGGAACGATTGCGCACTGCCGCAACAGCCGTGGCTAGTCGATGATGCGCGGGCGTTGCGTACAACACATCGTTAGTTGCTACGCAGAACAAATTGTTGCGGTGAGCCAAACGAACAAGCGCATCGTTGCGAACCGAGTCGAGTGGGTCGCCATGGTCCCACAGCTCGACAACAACGTTGTGACGCCCAAACGAAGAAATAAGTCGTTGCAATTGCCGTTCTGCTGCCGCCGGCCCATCCTCCGTTAGCGCACGCGATACCAACCCGCTTCGCCCGCCCGTAAGCACCCACCAGTTGCCAACACAAAAATCGCTGAGTTGCTCTACTCCAAATACGGGGTGCTCTTTGCTGCCCGCCAGCTGTCCGGAACTAATTGCAGACGACAACTGCGAGTAACCAACCGGGTTGCGAGCAATCACCACCACATCGCCAGCGGTACCGCACTGCAACTCTGCGCCGAACACTGTTGGCAAACCAAGCGCTCGTGCGGCTTCCGAGAAACGCACGATGCCGTACAGCCCGTTGCGATCGGTCAGTGCAAGTGCACGCAACCCGACTGCAAGTGCTTGCTCTACTAACTGCTCTGGGTGCGACGCACCTTGCAGAAACGAAAAATTGGATCGGCAGTGCAACTCTGCGTAGGGAACATCCCCCTGTTTGGTATTACTTTCCACCCACCGAAGGGTAGCGAACATATGTTCGCATTAACGCGGGCTAAGCGAGGCGCCGGGCCGCCCTCAATGCTCCTGCAAGGCCAATATCCGCCATCTCTATGGCCTCATCCCAGCCAAACCATGCCACTTCTTGGCTTTCGTCCGCCCCTGGCGATGGATCGTCATCGGGTGCCGTCAACAGGTAGCGCAAGTCGAGGTGGGTGTGACCCCGAGGGCCGGCATGCACGTCGAGGTGCATAAGCCATGGGCCGCTTGAGGGATGACTGACATCGAGGCCAGTTTCTTCCCTCGCTTCGCGCAGTGCACCTTCGGCAGGTGTTTCCTCGGTGTCGATATGACCGCCTGGCTGCAACCACAAGTTGAGACGTTTGTGTAAATGCAACACCACACCGCGCTTACCAATCACGATGGCCGAGCCAGTGATGTGCGTTGGGTCGGCATGTTCGTCGAATGGCGAAGTCAGTGTCGGAACAATTTCCAAAAACTTTGCAATCGATTCGCGTTCGCGAATGTCGCACGGAATCGCGGCAGAAAAATGTGCAAAGAGATCCTGCACTATTTGCGAGTCAGACTTTTTCATCCGAAGATTCATGGCGGCATAAATCTACTGGCAGTATGTAAAAATAATTCACCCAAATTTTCCTAACACCCACCATTCGCCGTGCTCCAATGCCAGCAAGACGGCTTGCGGGCCTCCAGCAATAATCCCCTGCAAAACAAGCTGTATTCGCACAAGTCGACGGTGGCGCAGTGGGTCCCACCAGCACTCTTCTACGGGCCATGGCCCAGCCCACGAAACAACGCTGTACCGATGCCGACCAACAACAACGCAAGCCGGTGGCGCGCTTAATTCGTGTCGTCCATTTACACGCAACACATTATTTTCGGCATCAACAACCATTGCAGGCAACGGTTCGGCGTAAATCAATGAAGGTGATGGTGTTGGCAGTGCACCACTCCACTGTTGTTCGTTGGTTACAACAGACTCGCTTCGTCGTTGCATGTCAATCACTGCTGTTGGCGCAAGAACAAAAACCTCACCGGCATCACGGCCACCTTTCCATTCGGCAACGTGTACCGAGTGTGGGCCAAGCAACGCCGCCAGGCGCTCTACGGCCCGCGCCGCCCACTCGTCGGCCTCGGAACTGCCGCCCCACAAACCCAACTGCCGCCCCTCTCTGGCCCTTACCCCCACTGGAGAAAGCCGCACCAACACCACTCCGCTGGTTACCCCTCGCGTAGCCACCCAGGCCTCCATCTGCCACCGAACCCGCTCGGCCATTGCAACGGCAGTGAGGCCTTCCGGTTGATACCACACTCGTTCGCTTTGCTCGCCGTGATCGGTTTGCAGACATACGTGCAACCGAACGCAACTTGCGCCATGAGCGCCGAGGTGTGCAGCAAGCTCGTCGGCGACAATGCGCACAGCAAAAACAACGGTGTTGATGTCCTCGACTGGCAATTCAAATCGGTGCACACTTGCGCGGTCTGGCGGAGGCGCAACAGTGACTGGTGGATGGCGATCGATACCGCGAGCCAAACGATGCAACTCTTCGCCCACAGGGCCAAAGCGCCCGGTAAGCACAGAGAGTTGCACTGCAGCGATGTCGGCAAGATGCGCAATGCCTAAACGCTGCAGCAGCGAAACCACG
>CAINLH010000208.1 GCA_903850275.1 uncultured Acidimicrobium sp. | reverse complement strand
CCCATCGCGTGCGCGACAGCGGCTTTGATTGGGTCGGCGTGGCTTACACAGACCACGATGCCGCCAGGGTGTTGCGAGCGGATGTCGTCTAGTGCACTCACCATTCGCGTTTGCATTTCGATGAAGCTTTCGCCATCTGGAAAACGAAACGTACTTGGCGCTTTCTGCACTGTTGTCCATTCGGGTTTTTTCATCAGTGCCGAAAGTTGGGCGCCTGTCCACTTACCAAAATCGCATTCCAGCAAACCTTTATGAATCTGCACTTTTTTGCCGAGGATCTTTCCGATCGGTGCAGCCGTTTCTCGTGCCCGCTCGAGGGGCGACGCGTAAACAGCAGAGATGCCCTTGATCTCGCTCAGGCGTTTGGCAACCGTTTCGGCCTCGAGGCGGCCGCTGTCGGCCAGGTGCAGCCCTGGTGCCCGGCCCGGCAGAACCTTGCCCGTTGTGGGCGTGCGGCCATGGCGCACCATGATCACCAATGTCGATTTGTTGCTCTGTGCGCGTGCCATAACGGGTAACTCAAACTATCGTGCGGGGCAGTGGCACGCCTATCCGACACCGAATTACAGCAAATAACTGCCGAGGTAACCCAGTGCCAGCAATGCCCAAGGTTGGTCAAGTGGTGTCGCACCGTTGCAGTTGAGAAGCGCGCCGCATACCGAGACGACGAGTATTGGGGCAAACCAATTTCGGGTTTTGGCGACGAGCGCGCACGCATTGTTGTGTTGGGTTTGGCGCCGGGTGCGCATGGCGCAAATCGAACAGGGCGGGTGTTTACCGGCGATCGCAGCGGCGAGTGGTTGTTCCGTGCAATGCATCGCGCCGGGCTTGCAAACCAAGCAAATTCCGACAATCGAAAAGATGGGCTGACGTTGCGCAATGCGTGGGTCACTGTGGCTGTGAAGTGCGCGCCGCCACAAAACAAGCCAACCCCGGCCGAGCGTTTGAAATGCTCACCATTTCTGAAGCGTGAACTTGAGGCGCTAACACGAGCGAAAGTGATTGTCTGTCTTGGTGCAATTGCATTGCAGGCCGCATGCGACGAGTTGGGTGTAAAGCCAAGACCAAAGTTTGGTCACGGAGCAGTTATCGACGCAGGTAAGTACACGTTGGTGTGCAGCTATCACCCAAGTCAGCAAAATACCTTCACAGAGAAATTGACAGAAACGATGCTTGATGATGTTTTTGCAGAGGCCGTTCGGCTCGCAAAATAACTAGTGCGGCGCGGGTGTGGTGCCGTCGGCTTTTTTCTTCGGTGGTGGTACACCAACGAGTGGAGCCGGGTTGGCAGTTGCCGGCCAACGACGCCTGCTCACAGTGCTCAGTAGTTTGAGCAACTTCATTGCCGTGGCATCGGTTTCTGCTGGGCGGGCAATCACACTGCCGTCGGCGATCATGCGATTCATCACTTCAACACCAAGGTCGGTGCGCACAACGCACAATGTCCATGCGTTGTCTTCGCCGATGCCGCCCGTTGAAATGTCGGCGTGTTCTGCTGCAAAGTCGGGGCACGTCTTGCAACCCTCGCGAGTCCATTGATGGCATTCTTTCAAATCAATTTCGTGGAACGAGCCGTCCTTCATCCAGATCTGGAACGCACCCTTGATGTTCATTTTGACCATCTCTTCTTTTTTTAGGCCGTACTTGGCCAAGAAGAGTTCTTCAAAAATCGCGTCGTCAAATGATTTTGAGCACAACAAACCAATGTTGAACAAAAATGGCTTACCAATTTTTCCAACTTTGCGCTTCCACATAATTGGGAGTACCGATGATTGGCAGCTCATGCCAACAAGTGCAAGCCGGCTGAGGCCTTCTTCTTGCGCTTGTTTCATGGCCAACGTGTTTGCCGAGTAGGTGTAACGGCTGCCAGCGGCGCGCAACACATCTTCGGGTGTTCGGGCAATGCCGGGCAGTGCCTTCCACGATGTGCCGTCGCCTTCGAGGAAGCTGGTGAGAGCGGCATCGATGTAGTCGTGCTTCATCAACCAAATGAGCATGGCGCTCACGAAACCGCCGTCTTGGCCAAGCTCGTGCACCTTGTCGTCGGCCGCACGAACAAGTAACAGTTGCTTGTATTGACCGTACATTTCGGAGTCTTCACGAGTTTTGCCAAACAGGTGCATGTCTGCATCTGGTTCCCACGTACGAAAGCGTGGGCAGGCACGGGTGCAACTGGTGCAACCTTTTTCGCCGTGACCACAGTTGTCGAGACCAAGATCTTCTT
>CAINLH010000207.1 GCA_903850275.1 uncultured Acidimicrobium sp. | reverse complement strand
TGTTTATGCCAGTTACCGCTCGGCGAATCGTTGATTCATCCAACAAATCGAGCAGTACAACATCGGCGTTCGGTGCCCAAATAGGCGGTGGCTGTGCAACTCGGGATGCCAATCTGATCTCGACACCGCCGTGAGTAATCAAGTCATCAGTGAGACGACCACCGATATTCCCAAATCCTCCTGTAAGGAGAACCGTTGGGGTCATCTGTTCTTTAGCTCCCAGTTGTACGGGATGAAGCAATCATCTGGATCTAGCCGTGTGATCTCGTTTGGGTCGTGGGGGATACTCGCGCAGTTAGCAACAAGTGCAGTCTCGGTTCCAATGCCCTTGAAGCCGTTCCAGACAAATGGCGGAATGGTTACAAGTTGATAATTGTCCTCACCGAGAAAGATCTCTTGGATCTCTCCCTTGGTGCTGCTGTCGGCGCGATCATCAAAAAGAACGAGCTTGATTTTTCCGTGAGGCACCGCGTAGTTGATAGTCATTCGGTCGTGAAGATGCCAAGCTTTCACCGCACCTGGGTAAACGCGCGAAAAATAGATCTCGCCAAAGGATGAGAAGACAGCGTCTTCGGCTTTCATCATGTGCATGACTTTGCCGCGTTCATCCGGAATCTGTCTAAGAGGGTTTATTTGTACGCCGTTAATCACTGTCCAGACTCCTCATATTCCTTGATTTGTTGTTGTGTTGTATTGAAAACATTTGCTCCACCGACGACAGAACGGTACCAAGAAACAGTCTCTTGCAAGGTTCGATCAAAACCCCATCGAGGGTTCCAACCCAGTTGCGCGTGAGCCTTCTCACAGTTCAGTTGCAATAACGATGCCTCGTGTGGGTCGTTGGGATTTGACTGAATTTCAATCGACCCCGAACCCCAATGTTCGACACACTTTTCAGCAACCTCGTGCACGGTGTGCACGGCGTTTTCGGGTGGGCCAAAATTCCATGATCCATTGACCTTGGAAGGATTCTGAAAGAGTCCTGCCCCGATTGTCACGTAGCCGGAAAGCGGCTCAAGCACATGTTGCCAAGGACGTGTGGCTTGTGGTTTGCGCAGGATAATCGCATCGTTTGCGCGTAGTGCCCGAATGCAGTCTGGGATGATTCGGTCCTCCGACCAGTCTCCACCACCAATAACGTTGCCTGCCCGCACTGATGCCGCGCCAAAGTTGGATTTTGTCGCAAAGAATGATGCGTTATAGGTAGCAAACGCAAGCTCTGCCGCTGCTTTTGACGCACTATACGGATCGTGGCCGCCGAGTTTGTCGTCTTCTGAATATCCAGCCTGACGTTCCTGATTGAGGTAACACTTATCGGACGTTACAAAAACTAGGGCTTTCACTGAATCTGAATGTCTGACACATTCAAGAACATTGAGTGATCCAGTTACGTTCGTGCTGAAAGTTTCAATGGGATCGCGGTACGACCGGCGCACGAGAGCTTGGGCAGCAAGATGAAACACAGCTTCGGGTTGTACACGATCGAAAACTGAGGCAAGCTGAGCCACGTTTCGAATGTCTCCAACAGTGTGATCGATGCGCTCAGCCAACTGAAGTGCCGAGAAATGTGCAGAATCGCCCTCTGGGGGTAACGCAAATCCAAACACTTCGGCACCATGCAGGTGCAACCACAGGGAGAGCCACGACCCCTTGAAACCTGTATGTCCTGTGATGAGAACGCGTTTGCCCCGAAACGCTTCGAGGTCGGCTACCAGATTTCCCACGGCGCTTTTCCGTCAGCCAATAGGCCATTTAGTAGCTGCCAATCTCGGTAGGTATCCATGCATTGCCAGAAATCGTCATGCTCGTATACCGCTAACTCTCGTTGCTTGACGAGTGCACGCAAAGGTTCTTCTTCAAAAACTAAATTGTCCTGCGCTGGAAGCACATCAAAAAGTTTTGGCTCACAAACAAAAAAACCACCAGAGATGCGACCGCCAGTTGCTTGTGGCTTCTCATTAAATTCTGTGACGATTCCAGATTCGTCACTACGGAGTTCACCAAATCTTCCCGGTGGGCGCACACCCGTGACAGTCAATGTCTTTCCGCTCTTTTCATGAAATGCAAGCAGTTGGTGCAGATCAATATTGCTGAGCCCGTCACCGTACGTGAGAAAGAAACGTTCATCTTTCACATATTGCTGAATCTTTCGAATCCTTGCACCAGTCATCGATTCGGTACCCGTATCGGCCAGTGTTACCTTCCAATTCAGTTCATCATGTTTTGTGTGATAGATGATCTCAGAATCCGAACCCAGTGTGACAGTGCAGTCTCTGGTGCGAGCTTCGTAATTAAGGAAAAAATCTTTGATCACATGACTCTTATATCCCAAGCAAAGAACAAAATCATTGTGCCCAAAATGCGCGTAGTACTTCATGAGATGCCACAGAATGGGTAAACGCCCAACGGGGATCATTGGCTTTGGCAGATCTTCCGCCACATCTCTGATTCTCGTTCCGTATCCACCACAGAGAATTACGGTTTTCATGCAGGGCTCCTCGCCGGTGGCATCCAAAATGCGAATCACTTCATTTTAGAGCATTAAATGGTCAATTCAGTTGCTCCGAATTAGACCTTTCCAGCGTGGGTATTGATCGTCGAGACAGAAATAATCAGCTGCTGTTCGGACTGAGTGGGAAGGTAAACCGTCTAAAGCCGCAGCAAGTTCGGTTGCGGTCGTCACGAATGTTCCCCGGGTGGTTTTTCTGAAAGGGCTGTAGTTAAGCGAGAGAGGGTCGACGACGATGATTGTAGGAATACCAAGCATGATTGACTCGACGGCACTGCTAGAGCTTGAGGTGGTGATAATCGCGTCTGCCTTTGTTAAAAGGTCCTGCAGCGAGTCCGTGGTTACTCGTGAAACAAACTCGCCTAGTTGCTGTTCTGAAAATGAACAGACTGGATGTTGTCGGATATCGAGCACAAATTGTTCTTTCGCTTGAACCAAAGCATCTCCGACTAAACGCATTAGAACGTCATTAGCGGTTGGAAGAAAATCGCCAAGAATAAGAATTCGCTTCTCGGCGGAAAGCTTTTTGGTTTCATTGGAAAAATGATTGAGGTATCCATAGCG
>CAINLH010000206.1 GCA_903850275.1 uncultured Acidimicrobium sp. | reverse complement strand
GCCTGCACCTTTACGCCTTCAACATCGTTGAGTGCAACAACGCCTGCTGCTTGTGCGGGGCCAGGAACCATGAGCCCAGCATGTTTGCGTACTTCTTTCAAGTAGTGAACGATGTCGGCGTCGCCTGCGTAGAACGCAACGCGCAAACCGGCAAGGTTGGAACGCTTTGATAGCGAGTGCAACGCAATGACACCCTCGGTGCCGTATTGCAATGCAGTGGTTGGCTTACCTTGCCACGTGAACTCCACGTAGCACTCGTCGCTAAACACGGGAACGTTGTTTGCTCTGCCCCACTTGACCACTGCTTCCATGTCGTCGAGCGCACCTGTTGGGTTGCTTGGCGAGTTCATCCAGATCATGAGTGCGCGCTTGGCGTCGTCGGCACTGATTTTGCTGATGTCGATGCCACCCGTTGCGGTCATTGGCACGGCAACTGGCCTACAACCAGACAGCGTTGCGCCCATTGCATAGCTTGGGTAACTGACGGCAGGAAACAACACTGTGTCGCGCGATGGCGTGCGCAGCTTCATCCACTGCGGTGTCGTTACAACAAACTCTTTGCTGCCAACTGCTGCGGCAATTTGGGACAACGGGATGTCGATGTCGAATGATCGTTGCATCCAGTTGCGCGCTGCTGCGCGAAGTGGCTCGATGCCGATGGATGGCGGGTATCCGCGCTCCAGGTTTGATGTGGACAAGGCGGCAATGACTGCGGCACTTGGTGGGTCGCATGGGTCGCCAACGCTTAAGTCGATAACGCCGCCCTGGTGCTTGGCTGCAACAGCCTTAAACGCGTCGAGCCTGTCGTATGGGTACGGCGGTGGAACAAAGCCTTGCGTCATGCCACGTCCTTACGAGGAGAAACAACAAACTCACTGAGCCGGCCTGCAGACGCGTCGGCGAGGCGCGCACGAATTCGCATGCCGTCATCTTCGTTGGCTGTGGACACCACTTCTCCTTCTCTATGCACCGCAGCGACAATATCGCCCCGGTCGTAGGGAACGAGTAATTCGACAACGGCAGTGATGGAGCGCATTCTGTCGCCAATGGTTTGCAACAGCTTCTCGATGCCCTCACCCGAAACTGCAGAGATGGCCACCGACCCTTGATGCAGTTGCACCATCTGCTCGGCGGCTTCGGGCGCCATGTCGGCTTTGTTGAACACCAACAACTCGGGCACATCGCCTGCACCAATTTCCTTCAGCACCAAACGCACAGCGTCTATCTGCCCCTGCGGATCAACCGATGTGGAGTCGACAACGTGCAAGAGCAAGTCGCTAAGCACGGCAACTTCGAGCGTGCTTTTAAACGACTCGACAAGGCCGTGAGGTAGGCGCTTCACGAAACCAACGGTGTCGCTGAGCAATACGGGCTCGCCGCCAGGCAGCGAAAGCCGGCGTGTGGTTGGGTCGAGCGTTGCGAACAACCTGTTCTCTACTAATACGCCTGCATGAGTGAGGTGATTGAGCAACGTGCTCTTCCCGGCGTTGGTGTAACCAACAATGCTCACTGCACCAAGGCCACTTCGCGACCGGCTTTTGGCTTGCTCGCGTCGGTTGTTGTGCAGGTTGACGAGGTCGCGGCTGAGTTTGACAATCTTGTCCTGAATTTTTCGTCGGTCAACTTCGAGTTTGGTTTCACCGGGGCCTCGCGAACCGATGCCCGCACCCTGCTGCGACATGGCTTCCGAAATACCTCGGCGCAAACGCGGCAACTTGTAACGAAGCAGCGCAAGTTCTACTTGTGCTTTACCTTCCAGCGTGGGTGCGTTCTGGGC